>JBNKOT010000001.1:0-1689 GCA_050294855.1 Draconibacterium sp.
GTTCAACAACTTTCCTACAATCGGAAACTTCTCCCGATGCAGAAACAATCACTGTTCCCGGCGCATAAACCACATCGTCTTTGTATTTCTGCGTCATCGACATTGAGTCCTTTCCGGTAGGAATATTAATTCCCAACTCGCAGGCAAAATCGCTCGATGCTTTTACAGCTTCGTAAATCCTTGCATTTTCTCCCGGATTTTTTGCAGGCCACATCCAGTTTGCACTCAAAGAAACACTTTCGAGTTTATCGCTCATTGGTGCCCAGATAATATTGGTTAAAGCTTCGGCAATCGACAAAATAGAACCTTTTGGTGCATCGACCAAACCTGCTACCGAAGCATGTCCGATTGAAGTTGCAATACCGGCGATTCCTTTGTAATCGAGTGTAATTACACCCACGTTATTTAAGGGAAGATGCAATTCTCCGGCGCCTTGTTGTTTGGCAATCCGTCCGGTAACCGAGCGGTCGACTTTGTTGGTCAACCAATCTTTACAAGCCACGGATTCGAGTTGAATTACATTTTCAACCAAAGTATTTATATCGTCGTTATTGTATTCCAGTTCATTAAAATCGGGAACAATGGTAGTGTCTTCCAAAACTGTTTTTGGAGGATTTCCAAACATGTAACCCAGCTGCCAGTCGATTGATTTTTCGCCAGTTTTCGAATTTTCGAAAGTAAACTGCATATCGCCGGTCGATTCTCCGATGTCGTAAATTGGCGCACGTTCGCGTTCCGAAATATTTTTTAGCAATTCAAGATTTTCCTTTTTTATCACAAGTCCCATTCGTTCCTGCGATTCGTTTCCTATAATTTCTTTTTGCGAAAGTGTTGGATCTCCAACAGGAAGTTTCGAAGTATCGATTTTTCCACCGGTACTTTCTACCAGTTCCGACAAACAATTTAGATGCCCTCCGGCACCGTGGTCGTGAATGGATATAATCGGATTTTCGCCTGCCTCGCTCAAGGCACGAATGGCGTTGTACACCCTTTTTTGCATTTCGGGATTTGCACGCTGCACCGCATTCAATTCAATGTCGTTTTTAAATTCTCCGGTGGCCACCGACGAAACAGCGCCGCCACCCATCCCAATCCGATAATTATCGCCACCGAGCAAAACCACCCGATCGCCTTTTGTTGGTTCGTCTTTTAAACTGTCGCGTTTGTTTCCAAAACCAATTCCGCCGGCTAACATAATTACTTTATCGTAACCCCATTTTTTAAAATTCTCGAAATGTTCGAAAGTTAAAACAGATCCGGTAATAATTGGCTGCCCAAATTTATTCCCAAAATCGCTGGCACCATTCGATGCTTTTATCAGAATTTCTTCGGGAGTTTGATACAACCACTCGCGTTCTTCGGTTGCCTGTTCCCACGAACGTTGTGCTTCGGTGCGCGGATAAGAAGTCATGTAAACAGCAGTTCCTGCAATGGGCAAACTTCCTTTTCCTCCGGCAATCCGATCGCGAATTTCGCCTCCTGTACCTGTTGCTGCACCGTTAAATGGTTCTACAGTGGTCGGGAAATTATGTGTTTCAGCTTTTAACGAGAGAACCGTTTCAATGTCTCTTACTTCAAAAAAATCGGGTTTATCCTGCGTTTTTGGTGCAAATTGTTCAACTACCGGCCCCTGAACAAACGAACAGTTGTCTTTGTATGCAGAAATAATTTTATTTGGATTTACTTTTG
>JBNKOT010000002.1:0-2482 GCA_050294855.1 Draconibacterium sp.
AACACAAAATATCATATTTGCAAAAGTTATGATATCAGATATAATTGTGTTGAAGTTTTAGATTAAACAAAAGTTTTACCTGCTTCAAATTTTAAAGTAATGAAAGTTTGTATTGCTGAAAAGCCAAGTGTAGCACGAGAAATAGCACAAGTGATTGGAGCCAAAGATCGTAAAGACGGTTACTTTGAAGGAAACGGTTACCAGGTGACCTGGACTTTTGGGCATTTTTGTACACTCTATCCTCCCGAAGATTACAAACCCGAATGGAAGAAGTGGACATTAAATTCGCTGCCGATGCTTCCCGAGCGGTTCGAAACAAAAGTGATGTCTGACGGAGGTGTTCAAAAACAATTTAAAATCATAAAATCGTTATTTGATAAAGCAGCACTGGTTATTAATTGTGGTGATGCCGGACAAGAGGGAGAATTAATTCAACGATGGGTGCTCAAACAAGCCGGGTATTCTGGTCGGGTGCAACGGCTCTGGATTTCGTCGTTAACTACGGAGGCAATCAGAACCGGATTTCAGGAATTGAAACCTGCCGAAGATTTCGATAATTTATACTATGCCGGAAGTTCGCGGGCAATTGGAGACTGGTTGTTGGGCATGAATGCAACGCGTTTATATACTCTAAAATATGGTGGCTATAAGCAAGTCCTTTCCATCGGACGTGTACAAACGCCAACGCTGGCAATGCTCGTGAACCGCCATCACGAAATCGTAAATTTTAAACCAGAACCATACTGGGAATTACAAACGCTTTACCGCGGAACTGTTTTTAACGCAACTTCCGGAAGGTTTTCTTCGAAAGAAGAAGGCGAAGAACAACTCAGCAAAATTACCGGGAAAGATCTTTTTATTACCGATGTTGAAAAAAGGGACGGAAAGGAGTATGCACCAAAACTTTTTGACTTGACAAGTATTCAGGTGTTTAGTAATACAAGATTTGGTTTTACGGCAGAGGAAACGCTAAAAATTGTACAGCGATTGTACGAAATGAAAGTGGTGACTTACCCGAGAGTGGATACTACTTTTTTGCCGAACGACATGTATCCGAAAGTTCCGAATATTTTAAAACGACTAACCAATTACAACACATTTACAGAAAAACTTTTAGGGAAAAAGATCCGAAAATCAACAAAGGTTTTTAACGATAAGAAAGTTACCGATCACCACGCAATCATTCCTACCGGAGAACAGAAATTGTTAAACGGCGACGAGCAAAAAGTTTACGATATTATTGTTAGAAGATTTATTGCCGTTTTTTATCCCGATTGTAAAGTTGCTAAAACACAGGTGAATGCCGAAGTGGAAGGAATTAAATTTGTGACCACCGGAAAAGAAATTCTGGATGCAGGCTGGCGTATTCTTTTCGAAAAAGAAAGAAAGGTGGAAGACGATTCTGAATTGAAAGATGAGGGAAATGAAAATATATTGCCGGCTTTTGAAATAGGAGAACACGGTCCGCATCAACCTTCGTTTCTCGAAAAAACAACAAAACCACCCAATTATTACACCGAAGCGTCGCTGCTCCGCGCAATGGAAACGGCAGGAAAACAAGTCGACGACGAGGAATTGCGCGATTTAATGAAAGCCAACGGAATTGGTCGACCGTCGACTCGAGCAAATATTATCGAAACACTTTTTAAACGCAAATATACACAACGCCGAAAAAAACAAGTGCTGCCCACCGAAATGGGAATTCAGCTCATCGGCATAATAAATAACGAATTACTAAAATCGGCAGAACTAACGGGGCAATGGGAAAAACAGTTGAAAGAAATTGAGGATGGCGAATTTGGTGCCCGGCAATTTATTTTCAACATGAAAAAAATGGTGCACGAACTGGTTTACGAAGTTCGAATGGAACAAAGCCACACAAAATTATCGGCTACTCCCGAACCAAAAGCACAAACCAGTGTTGTGCCTGCGAAAAAGAAAAATGGGAAAGGCGGTCTTATTGGCATAAAATGCCCAAAATGCGATAACGGGAAAATACTAAAAGGCAACACCAGTTTTGGTTGCAGCCAGTGGACCGAAGGTTGTAATTTTAGAGTTCCATTTTCGTATCTCGACAAAAAGCTGAGCGAAAATCAAATCAAACGCTTAATCGAAAAAAAGGCAACAACCAAACTCAAAGGTTTTGTTCTTGACGGAATAAAAACAGTGGGTATTTTAAAGTTGAATTCTGCCTTCGAGATAGAATTCGAAAGTGCCAAACAAGTCGCTACAAAAACTGAAAATAAGATGCCTCCTTGCCCGAAATGTAAATCGGGTAGCATTATAAAAGGGAAAACTGCCTATGGTTGCAGTCGTTGGAAAGAAGGCTGCGATTTTCGTTTCTCTTTTGCGGCGATCAAAGAAAAAGCAAAAGGACAAAAACTTACCAAAGAACTTGTTCTGTTAATATTGAACGAGAAATAAATAAAATTCTTAAAGTTGACTATCTCCGTGGCAGAGCCAAGGAGTATTACGCCAACTT
>JBNKOT010000003.1:0-3650 GCA_050294855.1 Draconibacterium sp.
AGACAATCTAATTGCATCGAATGGCGGAAGACAAGGTTACGGCACACTTTTGCATGAATTGATTCATGCCTACGATCACGCAAACACTGTAAATGCACCCTTGTGGATGGAAGAAGGATTGGCCTCGTTGTATGAACGAACAGAATGGAAAAACGGAAATTTAATAGGAATTCCAAATTGGCGTTTCGACAGACTCGATGAATCTGACTTTGTTTCACTTGAACAATTAATCAGTAACATTCAGCACGAAAAATACAATCTTGCTCACATCAGAATGCTGCTTTTGTATTTCGATCAACAGGTGCGAATTGGTGACTTTTACCAATACATCGTCGACAATCAAACTGGAATATCTTTTGGCGATTTGACCGCTAAATTTGATATTTCGGAAGAACAATGGCAGGACTTTATCAAATTAACACTCGATGATTATAAAGCCGAATTATACAGTGCAAGAAGCGGTCTCTCCAATCCTTTTGAGATCAAATACATTCAACAGGCGTTAAATTTAATTATGAATTCAGATTTAAGCGTTGATGGTATTTGGGGCCCCGGATCATCCAAGGTTTTAGTTCAATTCCAGGAAAAATTCGGTCTTGACGGCGATGGCATCTACGGAAGTAAAACCAAAAGTTTATTAGAAAAAGAATACGATAAACGAAGTATGGAATAATCTGAACATACTAAACTTCAATGAAATGAAAATAATTTGCTAGCTATTCAGCAACAATCTCAGAATTAAATTACAACAATTGAAAGATCAAATAATAAAGAAAATTCTTAAAGTTGACTATCTCCATGGCAGAGCCAAGGAGTATAACGCCAACTTTATTTCGGACAAAAAGCCAAAAATCGAATTTTCTCTAACTCACCTCACAGTCCCGAACCCGGGACATCTCTCTGTCAGCTGACGGAAGAATATATGGCACCCCGAGGCAAAGCCCTCGAAGAATTCATTTGATTAAATTCAATCGTAGTTTTAAAAACAAAGGATGAGTTGAGAAACATCTGACCTGAATCAGAATTCCATCAATTATTTTTGAATAATAACCTTTTTTACAAACGGTTCAGAACGATGCTCATTTTGAAATTGAAGAAAATAATATCCGTTTTCCAGTTCCGAAACATCAATGCGTTGAGAATTGGTTTTGAGGTAAATTTGTTGGATCAGCTGACCATTCAAATTTAATATTTCAAGATACTCCATTTCCGAAGTAGCCTTAAAATAGATAAAATTTTGAGCCGGATTTGGATAAACAGTTAATTCACTACTCAATAAAAGATCGTTGGATAAACCGGTAATCAGAAAAACATTGATTGTTGTATCTTTTGTTATCAAAACTGAATCTTTTAATTCGGGATAGTTGTCGCTAAATACATGGTAAATATGTGTTTTATTTTTAGCAACATTATATAATTTGCATTTCCTTTGCTGATTAAACCAAGCGGTGTCGCTGTTCAAAACCACAAAAGCATTTTCAACAGCATTCGAATCGGCACTGATGTTAAACTCAATATTTGCCACATTTCTGGCAACCTGGAGATTGATCGTTGTATCGGCATTCAACAAAAAACCGGATGACAAGGCATCGTAAAATTCTTTTTCGACCGAATAGGTGTACGAGCTGTTAAATGGATACGAATTAAACCTGCAAATTCCCAGCGCTGTTGTATACAACGAATCTTTTCCGATAACCACCAATGCATTGTTAATGGGCTGAGTTCCGTCTTTAATCGTAAACTTTATAGTGCCATGCGATTGCTGAAGTTCCACATAAAGTGTGGTGTCGGAATTAATTTGAAATTCTTTTTCACTCGAAAAATAATCGGTTTTGAAAAAAGTTGCCAAAACGTTTCCAGGCAGAAGTTTAAAGCTTGCTGATCCGCCAAGATCGGTTGTTCGTATTTCTGAATTAATTTCGATTTCAACCGATGAAATATTATTCGACAACTGATCTTTTACCTGAAATATCACATCGTATTCGGTAGTGGTAGTATCCATTAAAAGAGTAAAGATAGTATCGGAATAAACACTGAGGTTTTTTACTCTCAGGGTTTCCATAAATCTTTTTTCTGCCACAAGTGAATACATTCCGGCAGTTGTCGGAAAATCTACTCCGCCGTTGATGTCAGAACTTAAGGTTTCGTTATTAAAAGTTACATCGACGTTTTCAATTTTTTCGTTGGTATATTTATTTTTTAGCCGAAAAGTTACATTGTGCTTCGTAGTGTAATCGCCTTTTGTTTCCAGCGCCAGTTGAAGCGCATAATATGCAGGTTTGGGTCTGTACTCCGTATCAAATATCGAAGGGAAACGATCAATGTTCCAGCCATTTCCGTCGTCGATGTGCCAGGTATTCCAGGTAATTTTTCCGTTGGCCGATTTTTCGATTAAAATGTCGAGAATGGCTTTGTATGTTTCTGCCTGTTTCTGATATTCGGTTTCTGACGGAGAACTGATGTAAACACTTTGTTCTGTTACATGAAATTCCAAATCGTTTTGAAAAGCCCAGTCGATCAGATCATTTAATGCATTCACTTGATCGGCTTTCTTTTCCCAGCCTGCGTCAACGTGTGCCTGCCAACCAATTCCATCAACACGTAATCCCATGTTTCTCAAATAAGAGACAGTTCTTTTGATTTGATTCCACGAACCGGAAGTGCTGGGATCTTCGTGATGATTGATAATCAATTTAAGGTTGGGTGCAAATTCGCTTGCAATTTCGAAAGCATATTTAATAAACAAGGGTGTTTTGTCGGCATCGGTATCCTGCCCAATGATAAACCATGGATTTTCCCAGCCTCCGGTTCCAGGTTTATTTTTATGCCACGCTCCATTTATTACAATTTCGTTAATCACATCTAAATATTTAAAATTCGGTGTGTCGTTGTATTTTTGACAAAGTGCTTTCATAAACGACCGCATATTCAATTCGAGTTCGGCAGCGGTGCGATTGTCGGCTTGTGCCCAGTTGGAACATTGCGGGCCAATTGGGCCATGAATGCGCAGTGTTTGTTGATTTGAACTTGTATGATTAATCCAGCGATCTGACATATTCCAACTCCAGCTCGTATTGTCAGGATGAATTTGATGTTGTTTAAAATCGTTTTCTGGAGTTACATAATCAAATTCGCGGTCCATTATTTGACCAGTTGCATAATTAAATGCCCATGCGCCTGTTGTGGCACCAATTAACAAATTTCCGTCGTTGTATTTATCGGCCATAATATCGCGCAATCTTCTTCCGTTTGGAACAGGTATTTGTCCAAAAGAAAAATCAGATACCAGAATGAGTAAAATAAATAGAAGACTGTGGAATTTTAAACGGATCATATTTTTGTGTCGATTTATATTCTTTCTTCAAGAATCAATTTTATTGGAGCGTGAATATAATTAAAATAAGTTATTGTATTTTGAGCAAGGTCAAATTGAAGGTTTGACAATATTAAACGAAAAAAGGAGAAACACCAGCTTCTCCTTTTTCTATATTTTATTTTTATTTTTTACGCTTTGGTAAAATTAAGCCACGAACTATTTTCTTCGTAACCCTCGATTAGTAAGTCAGTATTATTAAACGAGAATGACGACATCAATTTTGTAATTTCTTGTTGAAGCATGCTAACTCCGCCATCAATTAAATCTTTCCGAT
>JBNKOT010000004.1:0-5164 GCA_050294855.1 Draconibacterium sp.
TACACCACAGGATTGGCTTGGATTGCGGCATTTTTGGTTTATAACATTGGAACCCTTTTTATTTAAAATGATACAGGAGATAATTACATATATGATTATTGGCAGCGCAATTACTCTTGCTTTTATTAAAATCAAGAAAAAATTGTTCGGCAATAAAACGAAACAAAAACATGCGTATAAATTAGATACCAGTGTTGGTCAACACGACTGCTCAAGCTGTTCGGCCGAATGTATGCTCAGAGATGCAGTTCCAACCATTCAAACCAATAAAACTTCTTGCAACAAAATCGAGATTAAATCAAACAAGTTTTAATTTGCTGATGGTTTCTGACGGATTTTTTGAATTGAACACAAAACTTCCCGCTACTAAAACATCAACTCCTGCTTCGAAAAGTTTTTTCCCGGTTTCGTAATTTACTCCTCCGTCCACTTCAATTAAACAATCCGGATTTTTTTGATTTATCAGTTCTTTTAGTTTTTTAACCTTCGAATAGGTATTTTCAATAAAAGCCTGTCCTCCAAAACCAGGATTTACCGACATCAATAAAACCATATCTAAATCAGAAATAATTTCTTCGAGAACCGATACCGGCGTGTGTGGATTTAAACAAACACTTGCTTTAGCACCGCAACTTTTTGTCAATTGAATGGTGCGATGCAAATGCTTACAAACTTCGCTATGAACCGTAATTATTGATGCTCCGGCTTTTACAAAAGACTCAATGTATTTATCCGGTTCAATTATCATTAAATGAACATCGAGTGGTTTACTTGCAATTTTATTGACATGTTCAATCACCGGAATTCCAAAAGAAATATTCGGAACAAATACACCGTCCATCACGTCAAGATGAATATAATCCGCGTCACTCTGGTTAATCATTTCAATTTCTTCACCCAAACGATTAAAATCGGCTGCTAAAATAGAAGGAGCAATTAATTTACTCATTTATATGTTCAATTATTTTCCGAGATACGATTTTAATAATCGGTTACGGTATTGATTTTTTAATTTTTTTATGGCCTTTTCTTTGATTTGCCGCACCCTTTCGCGTGTCAAACCAAATTCGTCGCCAATTTCCTCCAGAGTGTGAGGTTGATATCCATTTAGTCCAAAATAAAAACGCAAGATTTCAGCCTCCCGATCTCCTAAAGTACCCAAAGATCTTTCAATCTCCAAACGCAGGGAATTATCCATCAGATTTTCATCCGGAACCGGGGAATCATCGTTCAACATCACATCGTACATATTGTTGGCTTCTTCTTCGCGCAGCGGAGCATCCATCGAAATATGTATCCCTGAAAAGTTTAAAGAATCTTCAACCAACTCGGGTTTGGTTTCCATAAGTTCAGCAACTTCTTCGGTTGTGGGTTCACGCTGAAATTCTTGTTCCAGCTTGCTAAAGGCTTTATTAATTTTATTGATCGAACCGATTTTATTTAATGGCAATCGCACAATTCTGGCTTGTTCGGCCAAAGCCTGTAAAATAGATTGACGAATCCACCATACTGCATACGAAATAAATTTAAAACCACGCGTTTCATCAAATCTTTCAGCGGCTTTAATTAAGCCCAAATTTCCTTCATTAATTAAATCGGGTAAACTTAAGCCCTGGTTTTGATATTGTTTTGAAACGGATACAACAAACCGAAGATTGGCTTTAATAAGTGTTTCAAGCGCTTTCCGATCTCCCTTATTGATGCGCTTCGCCAACTCAACTTCCTTTTCAGCCGAAAGTAACTCAACTTTGCCAATTTCATGCAAATATTTATCCAACGACAAAGTGTCGCGGTTCGTTACTTGTTTGGTAATTTTAAGTTGTCTCATACGTCGATTTCTATAACATCCTTAATAGGGATAACTTAATGGTTTATATTTGCGTTTAGTTTAAAAAACACTATATTAATCAACAACACCTCACAAATATAGTTCTTCACATTAACTATTAACGTTCATTTTAACAAACAGTTCACCAAACTAACAATTTGGTGACTAATGTTTTATTAAAAAACGTTTAAACTCATCAAAATATTTTCCTAGTTTAATGCTACTTTTTTTACCTTTCATAAACTCGGCCAATTCTTCTGGCAACTTCACTTTTCCTTCTCCAATAACAGATTCCACCGTCTCTGTGAACTTAGCTGGATGTGCGGTTTCTAAAAATATTCCAACTTGCTTTTTGGACATAAATTCGTTTAAAGATTCATAGCCGCAAGCACCATGAGGATCGCACAAGTAATTGTATTCTACGTAAACACGGTTCAGAATGTTCCTTATTTGATCATCTGAATAATTATAAGCTTCAATATGTTCAGCAATTTCAGAATGCGAGTGATCGTATAAATCCAGTATTCGTGCAAAATTGCTCGGCGCACCAACATCCATTGCATTTGCAATTGTTTCGACCGATGCGCGGGGATTATACTTCGCGGTTTTTATGTATTCGAAAAAAACATTGTTTGAATTATTGGCAGCAATAAACTTCGAAATTGGTAATCCCATTCTTTTCGCAAATAATCCAGCGGTTATATTCCCAAGGTTTCCGCTGGGCACCGAAACGACCAATTCTTTGTTCTCCAGATTACCTTTTTCTTTGAGACGGGCGTAAGCATTAAAATAATAAAATGCCTGCGGTAAAAATCGCGCAACATTGATCGAGTTGGCAGAAGTTAAAACCAGTTCCTGATTTAAATCTTTGTCTAAAAATGCCGATTTAACTAAATGCTGACAATCGTCGAAAGTGCCATCTATTTCGAGTGCTGTAATATTTTTTCCGAGCGTAGTAAACTGCGATTCCTGAATTTTACTCACTTTCCCTTTTGGATAAAGCACATAAACATGTATTCCGTCGACACCCAGAAAACCATTTGCAACAGCGCTGCCGGTATCTCCTGATGTAGCCACCAAAACATTAACCTGTTTTTTTGTTTCACCTAAAAAATGCTGAAGCAAACGTGCCATAAAACGTGCACCAACATCCTTAAATGCTAAAGTTGGCCCATGAAAAAGCTCGAGTGAATAAATGGAATCGGTAACTTTTACCAGCGGACAATCGAATTGAAGGGTATCAAAAACAATTTCCTTAAGTTTCTGATGCGGAATATCTTCACCGAAAAATTTAAGTGCTACTTCGAAAGCAATTTCCTGAAAAGTTAAATGCTGAATATCATTAAAAAATGATGCTTCAAATTTTTCAATTTTCTCGGGCATATATAAACCGTTGTCGGACGCCAAGCCCTTTACAACTGCTTCTTCTAACGAGACTTTGGATAGTTTATTATTTGTACTATAATACTCCATTATCAGTTCAGCGGTTAATATTCAACATTAAATATAACAAAAAAATAAATCTTCAACCAAAAGTATTAAGAAATACATATGCTATTCTTTCTGATCTGAATAATCAAAAAAGTTTAAGATACAGGTAACAAATCATGATAAAAATCACAATTTCGACTTAAAACATGGAGCTATTTTCCCAAGAAAAGTTTAATAAATTCGTCTTTCTCGAGGACTCCGAGCACTCCTTTTTTTACATCAAATTCGTCGTAAACTTCAACCTCGTCAGCAACAATTCCCGGGTTATATATGGTAAACGGAACTGCATCGCGCGTATGTGTTTTTAGTGCACAAGGCGTTGGATGATCGGGTAAAATCGCAATGGCAACATCCTCCTCCATTTTTGCTGTTTCTTCAAAAATATATTTTACGATCCGTTGATCGAGGTATTCTATGGTTTTTGTTTTTAGCTCCACATCACCTTCGTGACCCGCTTCGTCGCTGGCTTCTATGTGCAGATAAACAAAATCATTCTCCTTTAACGCTTGAACTGCCGCTTTGGCTTTTCCTTCGTAATTTGTATCGTAAAGACCGGTAGCGCCTTCAACACGAATTACTTCCATGCCAGCATAAACTCCAATTCCCTGAATTAAATCCACCGCCGAAATAACTGCCGACTTTTCGATACCGTACATTTCTTTTAAGGTCGACATGGCAGGTTTATAGCCCGGCGACCACGGCCAGATACTATTGGCTGGCTCTTTTCCTTTTTCTTTACGCGATTGATTAATCGGATGATTTTCTAAAAGTTCCTGCGATTTCAAAATCAAATCATTCAACAAATCTGCAGTTTCCTGCGCCGCTTTTGATTGACTTTGAATCATCACATCTTTAAATGCAGTTCCCGGAACATCGTGAGGTGGGGTGCAATTTATATTTTTATCGCCTTCCTTAATTACCAACAAGTGACGGTAGGAAACTCCAGGATAAAACCGAACCGTTTCGCTGCCCAACTTTTCATTTAAAAAATGAATGAGTTCGTGTGCTTCTGGTGTTGAGATATGTCCGCCCGAGTGGTTTTTAATTTTCTGATCTTCGATGGTGAGCAAATTGCAACGAAGCCCTAAATCGCCTTTTTGAATTTCAACTCCCATACTTGCGGCTTCCAGCACTCCCCTGCCCTCGTATACCTTTTCTACATAGTAGCCCAGAACTGCCATGTTTGCAATTTCGCTGCCGGGGGGCATAGTTTCCGGTACTGTTTTTAACAGGCCAGACTGACCATTTTTTGCCAACCAATCGATGTGTGGTTTTTTGGCCATTTGCAAAGGAGTTTTATTTCCATAACTTGCCAATGGTTCATCCGACATTCCGTCTCCAAGAATTATTATATATTTCATGTATTCAATTTAATTTTCCTGTTTTCAACAACTATTTTGTCTAATTTGTTCTGTAAAAAAATGCCTCGCTTAAATATTCGACACTTTTATTAAATCGGCAAAAACACCAGCCGCTGTAACCGAAGCTCCTGCGCCATAACCTTTTATGAGCATCGGAAATTCCTGGTAACGTTCAGTGGTATACATCACCAAATTGTTGCTTCCTTCCAAGTCGTAGAATGGATGTTTATCATTTACTTCCTGCAAACCAACTTCGGCATTTCCGTTCTCGAAACGAGCGACAAAACGCCATTTTTTATTTTCTCTTTCCAGACGTTTTCTGTTGGTTTCAAATTCGGCATCCAATTGAGGAATCGTTTTCCAAAACTCGTCGATCGAACCTTGAAAATAAGAATCGGGCACAAATTTATTGATTTTGATATCTGACATTTCAATCCGATAACCCGACTCGCGTGCAAGAATTAAAACTTTTCGTGCCACATCA
>JBNKOT010000005.1:0-11150 GCA_050294855.1 Draconibacterium sp.
AGGGAATGAATCACAAAGAAATTAGCGAGGAAATGAAGATTTCGGTTGGAACATCAAAATCGAATCTTGCCCGGGCAAGAGAAATATTGCAACGAAAAGTAAAAGAATTATACAGCGAAGTTGGAACAAATGCAAATGGTACTGCATAGATTTTTAGCAAGAATTGAAGAACAGGTAAATGAGTGATGAGAATGTAAATATGGATAAGTTGTTTCGCGAAAAACTCGAAAGTTTTTCGGTGCAACCGGCTCCGCATGTTTGGGATAATTTGCAAGGACAATTACTTGCACAAAACAAACGGAAAAGGCGGGCTTATTTTGCATGGATTTCGGCAGCCGCAGTTGTTGTTTTTGCTTTTATTGCCGGCTGGTATCTGAACGATAACATCGCCGGTAAATCGACTCAGCTTGCAGAAAAACAGCTTGATATTAATAACGAAAGCAATGTAGTTGAAAAAAGTGGGGAAGAAAAAATTGTTGATTTTGAAACTTCAGAATTTGAGGAAACAGAGCAAAGTAATCCAGTAAAAGAGTCGATAAATAAAACTATTCAGACCGCAAGTTTGGCCATTGCTGAAACTAATTTTTCTGCTCAAAGGATGCTGGCAGTTGACAACGAAAAACAGACGGAAAGAAATCCGATTTCAGAAAGTATAGAGTTAGACCAGATTTCAGGCAAAACAATACGATTTCAAACCGCTCTTGCTACTTTCGATTTGGCAAAAAAAACAGACGCAGTTGTCCCTTCGTTTGCCATCAGTTCCGACAAATTAATTGTGTCGGCAAATATTGCCAATGCAAACCGATTAAATGAAAAAGAATCAAGCTGGAAAATGGGAATGAACATTGCTCCGGGTTATTCATCGCATGTTACTTCGCATTCCAATTCGTATGCACAAAACATGAATTACGGTAGCGAATCGGGAAATGGAAATATTGGTGGCGGACTTTCGGTTCAATATAAAACGAGTAAAAAACTTCGGATAGAAAGTGGAATTTATTATGCTCAAAGCGGGCAAAAATCAAACAATTCTTTTGAGCTTTTTGCTTCGAAAAATGTTAAGTACGATAATGCTTTTTATTCCGATAATAATTTACAATCGAATGTTCCGGCCAACGGATTTAGCAATGTTGTTACGGTGCGGGATGGAAATTTGCTGATGAACAGTACAGCCGGGATTATAAAAATGAAGGGAAGTAAAACACAGGGAATTCAGATTAATGCTGCTCCTGAAAAAATTAATGCAGAATACGAAACTACTTTGGTAAGCGACGGTTCTTTGGCACAGGTTTTCGATTTTGTAGAAATACCTCTTTATTTGAGGTACAGTGTGCTCGACTCGAAATTTGGGATTGAATTAATGGGAGGTGTAAACGCGGGTTTTATTGTGGGGAATAATGCGTACATCGATAATAGTTACGGCGTGCAAAACATTGGAACAACACAGGATATTTCAACATTAAATTTCTCGGGAACAGTTGGAGTTGGGGCAAGTTACGATTTAGGAGAACACATTTCTGTAGCCGTTGAACCACGACTGAATTACTATTTTAATTCGATAAATAATAATCCCGACGTTGTTTTTCGACCTTATCGAATTGGATTTTACACCGGTTTGTATTACGAATTTTAATCAAAAGAATTGCTTGAGGATTTTGCCTCGGGGGCATATATTCTTCCGTCAGCTGACCGAGAGATGTCGCGAGTTCGGGACAGCGGGGTGAAATAGATAAAATTCGATTTTCGGCATTTTGTCCGAAATAAAGCTGGCATAATACTCCTTGACTCTGCCACGGAGATAGTCAACTTTTATCAATCGGTCATTGAAGGCAAATTTTAATACATTGGGCGTTTCAAAGACATACCGTCGATGGAGGGAGTTCCGACATTAACAAAAAAAGAAGGCGAAAAATTATGCATGTTTCGTTGCCAATCAGCGAAGAAACCATTTTAATTACGACTAAATTATTAGCCTAGCGTATCACACTTCCAAAAAATACAGCGTTCGAAAAGAGTTTACTGGTTCCGAGCCAAATGCCACGGAAATACATGTTGTCGTAGTAACTAATTATCTTTCCTCTTCCAACGGATTGAACAGCAACCACCGGAGCATTTTTTATTCGATCAATATTTTTTTCAGAAACCCAACCGCTAACATACGGACTGGAAGTGAATTTTACCGGTTCGGTATATTTTGTTCCGAGCGTTTCTGCCACATTGCCACCAGTTTTGAATACCGACAGGTTTTTGTTTAAATATCCGTAGCACAGCGGATGTGTAATATCGATGTTGGTATTAAAAATAGCACCACTTATGTAATTTAGGTTTCGTTCTTTTTCGCGTTCGGCGTATTTTGTATAAATAGTTGTATCGGCTTTTACAGCAGCTTTAAATTTTGTTTTTCCTAAACCATTTTTTGCTGCCCACGAAGTTGCATTTTTATATAAAATGAGATTGCCGCCGTCCGAAATCCAGGTTTTTAATTTTTGTGCGGCATTGCTGTCCCACTCGCGGAAAGAGCCGTTCGCCAAAATTATGGTATTGTATTGGTTGAGGTTAATCGAATTCAAACGATCTGTTTCGGAAAGCGTAACCGGGATTTCGTAACGTTGATCAAACAAATGCCAGATTTCTCCTGCGTCGCGACTGCTCACGCTTCCACCAACAAAAAGTAAAATCTCGGGTTTTGTTAGATTCACAAAACTGCCGCTTCCCATATCAATTCCTTTTGGCGAATGTCCGGTTGATAATCCGTAAAAATCGATTCCTGTTTCGGAAGCCACGGTAGTTACCAACTTATATATTTGATCTTCGTTTAATGGTTGATCATTTACCGGAATCAGAATGGTTCCAAATGTATATTCGGTTCCGTTCCCATTAATTTCAAACGTAAACTCGTCGGTAGCAACTTTGGTAATTAAACCTGCATCCTGAAATTTGTAGAGTGCTTTTGCCGCCGTAAATTCATTCCAGCCGAAAAGGTAAGCTAGCGAACTTTTTCCGCCAATTATTTTTCCCTGGATATTTTTTGTGCTAACCGGATTTTTAGTAAAAATTACATTTTTAAGGCTGTTCAGTTTTGCATACTGAAGGTCGAATGCATGTGTAAAAGTCCAGGTAGAAACGTCGTAGAAGGTGGTGTCGGTAAACGAAGTTGCTTCTTCGAAAATTGATTGAATCAAACGGAATTGTTTTTGTTTTAAAGGAACAACAAAACTGCTGGCCGGATAAAATGTTTTGCCATCGGCAGTGAATTCTTTTTCATTTTCAAAAACATCGATTTGGTGCTGATTTAGAAATTCAACAAATTTTTGTGTTTTTACTTTATCTTTTTTACTGCCAAAAATATAGGCTTTTGTGGTGTTTTTATCGGCCAGATCGAAAGCACTCCGGTAAAAGTCTTTTTGAAGATCGAGCAATTCACTCTGCAAATCCATCGATGCTTCGAGGGTTGAAAGCGAAACTGTAAACTGATTTTTTATAGCAAATGCCAATTTTTTTGTTCCGTTTGAAGTTTCACGAATTCGTCCTCTAAAACCCGCTTGTTCGAATAAAATTCCAATACTGGCGTTTACATCCGGATAAGACGAACCTTTTCCAAAATAATAGTCATCGAAATTTTCTTCAGAAAAATAAGCCGATCCGATTTTATCTAAAAACAGGGCATGATATTTAGCAATTTCATGGGTCAGTTCATAATTTCTTTCAGGTGTTAAAGGATTGTTTCTGCTGGGTACTCCGGGCTGAAAAAAGAAAGTGGAGTTGGCACTCATTTCGTGGTGATCGGTTACAATGTTGGGTTTCCACTCATGAAATTTAGCTACTCTTCCCCTGCTTTCAGGATGAACAAGCAACAAATAGTCGCGGTTTAAATCGAACCAGTAATGGTTGGTTCTTCCGCCCGGCCAGACTTCGTCAAACTGGCGCGAATCATTTTTTGCGTTTTCGGTTTTGCTCTGATGCATATTTGCCCAGGTACTGTGTCGGGTAAAACCATCGGGATTTAAACACGGATCGACTATTATAATCGTACTTTCCAGCAGTTTATCTATTTTTTCGCCTTCGGCAGCTGCCAGGTAATAGGCTGTTAAAACCGAAGAATTCGTTGCGCTCGATTCGTTGCCATGCACACCGTAAGTGAGACATACAACCAGCGGAACATCTTCTTCCGTAAGATCGGAACCTGGTTCTGAATAATTATAGTGTAATTCTTTTAGTTCATTTAAATTGCCCTGGTTTTTTTCTGAAGTAAAAATTAAATGGACCAAAGGCCTGTTTTCGTAGGTGCGTGCATATTCTTCGAGGCTGGCCCGTTCCGAAATTCGGCCGATCTCGTAAATATAATTGAGCACCTGTGTGTGAGTTAAATGCCATTCGCCAACTTTTTGGTGATAATATTCTTCGGGTGTTGGTATATTTTTATTATAACTTACATCCTGTGGTAAAAAATAATCCATGCTCTCTTGCGAAATGGATGCAAGCACAATAAAAAATGCAAAAAGGCTAGTAATGAATCGTTTCATTTTAATACTATTAGGTATATGATGTTGAATTGAAAAAAGAATAATATCACCCGAATATTGGAAAAAAAGGTGGTAAAGAAAAAGAAAAGCAATCCTTTTTTCTGATTTCATAAAAAATAAAGTTGCGTGTTAAACTTTTTGTTTTTATTTGCATCAAATAGTATTGTTTTTGTAAGAGGTGGTAATTCAAATTATTTGAAATTAAACAAAGAACTAAATCTTGAGGAATTCTTTTTCAAACCGAATAACAGTTATCTGTTTTCTATTCTTATTGTTGAATAGCAGCGCAATAGCTCAAAATATAGCAGATTTAAAAATCAACGAATCTTTTCAGAATAAACCTCTAAAAGAATTTCTTACGGTTGTGCAGGAGAAATACGGTGTAAAAGTATTTTATAAGGATAACTGGGTTGAGCCATTTACAATTACAAAAACTTTTAATAATACTCCGTTGGTTCAAGCGCTGAACAATGTTTTTTATGCCCACGAATTATCATACGATTTTTTTCAGAATGACGGAATTGTAGTATTCCGCAGAATTGCAGACACAAGGTCGCGATACGACGATTTATCGCAGGTGTTGATTATTGGAAATCCGATGAATATCGGGCGTTATAAAAGTGCCAGATTAAAAGGCCGGGTGGTTGATGGGAAAACGGGTGAAACACTGGTTGGTGCGGTGGTGTACGATACCAAACTAGAAAAAGGATCGACAACCAACGGAAGTGGTGCATTCGAGTTGGTAATGCCCACCGGAGAACACCAGCTTAAAATTTCGTTTGTTGGTTTCGAGAGTTCGAACGTAAAAATAAAATTGATCGAAGACGGTGAAGCCGAATTTCAGATTTTTGAAGAATCGCTTAGTATTGGCGAAGTTACCATTATCGGGCAGGAAGCCGATTTGCCACGCGCCCAAATGAGTATGGTGCAAATGTCGTCGGCCGAGTTAAAAGAATTACCTGCATTAATGGGCGAAGTCGATGTATTAAAAGGATTAACCATGCTGGCCGGTGTTCAAACCGTTAGCGAGTTGTCGTCGGGATTTAACGTACGCGGTGGAAACACCGACCAAAACCTGATTCTTGTGAATGGTAGTCCGGTTTTTAACTCGTCGCATCTTTTTGGTTTTTTGTCGTTGATTAATCCCGATGTTGTTGAAGATGTTCGTTTGTTTAAAGGTGGAATGCCCATTAAATACGGAGAACGTGTTGCATCTGTAATGGAAGTGGATTTTAAAGAAGGAAATAACGAAGCCATTGCAATTTCGGGTGGACTCGGTTTAATCAATTCGAGGCTGGCTTTGGAAGGTCCGCTCACCAAAAATAAAAAGCTCACTTTTATTGTTGGCGGACGTGCTTCGTATACCAACTGGATTTTAAAAGAATTGCCCGATATTACTCTTTCGCAGAGTGTTACTCATTTTTACGATGCTTCGGGAAAAGTAACCTACAAATTCGACCAACACAACAAAATTAGTGTTATGGCTTACATGAGTAACGACGAGTTTAGCACAAGTTCGCAGTCGATTACTCAATACGGAAATATTTTAGGTAACCTCAAACTAAATACACGTTTTAACGAAAAATTGTACGGAGAACTCGATGTTTCGCACAGTGAATACGATTATCGATTAACCGACAAAGCAAACGATGTTACATCGAAAGCTTATTATTTAGATAATTTGTTAAAATACAGTTCCGGCGGATATCATTTTAAGTGGCATCCCGATCTAAGAAATAATGCCGAAATGGGTTTCAAACTTGTTTTAAACCAAATCAGCCCCGGAGAAATTATATCAGCAAACGAAGTTACTGTTATTCATCCGGAAAAATTGTACGACGAAAAAACCTTTGAATGGGCGGCCTACATTGGCGATGAATTTGAAATTCTACCTCAGTTTTCGGTTGTGCTAGGTTTGCGATATTCACAATTTAAAAATATTGGAACCCCGGTGGTTTATCTTTACGATCCGGGAAAACCAATGTCGCCCGAAACGGTGATCGACTCCATGACTTTTGGTGCAAACGATGTAGCCGCAACGTACGGAGGTTTCGAACCTCGTTTTTCGTTGAATTACGATTTAAGTGTTTATACTTCGTTGAAATTAAATTACCAGCGAACACGTCAAAATACTTTTCAGTTGAGTAATAATGCTGTTGCTTCGCCGGCAGAAACCTGGAAATCTGCCGATTATCATTTGGCGCCACTCATCAGCGACCAGATTGCCATTGGAATCGAAAACAGTGCGTTGATTAAGGATGTGGATATTTCGATTGAACTGTACTATAAAAATCTTCAGAACTTAATCGAATATAAAAATGGTGCGCAGGTCATCATGAACCAGCAAATTGAAACCGATTTAATTTCTTCGGAAGGTTATTCGTATGGAATTGAGTTGAGTGCAAAAAAGAGAATTGGAAGATTAACCGGATACACCAGCTATGTTTATTCGCGTACGATGCGAAAAAATACCAGCCAATTTGAACAAGAAAATTTGTGGAACGGCAACTATTATCCGTCAATTTACGATAAACCACACGATTTTTCTTTTACTACAACTTACGACATTTCGCGTCGATGGAGATTTTCCGGAAACTTTGTCTTTATTTCGGGGCGCCCGGTTACTTTACCCGAACTAAAATATTCTTTCTCGGGAGAAAGTCTGGTCCTTTATTCCGATCGAAACAAATACAGAATGCCACCTTATCATCGTTTGGATTTATCGATTACGCTGGATGAAAACCTGCGTAGAAAAAGATCATGGAAAGGTAGCTGGACATTCTCGGTTTATAATGTTTACGGGCGTCATAACCCATATTCGGTGTATTATAAAAAAGGGATTCCGGGACCTGAAAACGATTATAAACGGTATTCGTTATATAAATTGTCGGTTATCGGGATTCCGGTTCCTTCGATTACTTATAATTTTAAGTTTTAAATGAAAAGGATTATTCCATATAGCATTCTTTTTCTGGCAACGATTACCGCTTGCGAAGATATCTATAATCCGGATGTCGGGCAGGTGGAAGATGCCCTGGTGATTGATGCCCGAATCGAAGCATCGGGTTTCGAAAGTTATGTGCGTTTAACCAAATCGTTGGGATTTAACGAATCGGAAAACGGTTTTCAGCCGGTGAGTGGTGCAAAGGTATTTTTGATTTCGAACGACAATAAATTTTATCCAATTTCGGAAACACAAAATGGTTTATACCCTGTGCGTTTTAGTTTGAATCCTGAACTGCAATATAAAATAAAGGTGGAACATTCGGGGGTGGTGTATGAATCGTCGTTCGAAGAAGTTCCTTCAACTCCTGATTTGGATACAGTATTTGGAATTCAGGAAACTAAATTCTTTTTACAGGGAGGCGAAAAGGATATTAATAATGCCATCAAAAAAGAAGGTGTGCAATTGTACACCAATATTCTGAATGAAAAAGAAATGCCTTATTACCGGTTTACGGCCCGAAAAGTGCTGGAATATACTTATTCGGTTACCATCGGTCAGGGGCCTGTTATGCAGGATTATACCATTTATGGATGGCAGTCTTCATTTCCGTCAGAATCTTTTAATATTGCAGCTCCACCCGGGTTTTCCTTAAAAACCGACATTTTAAAGCATCCTTTGTATTTTATCGAAAAAAGGCCTTATCTGAACCACAGTCATATTTGGCAAGATGTGCTTCAAAGGGGGCTTACAAATTACATCGGTTATATTTTGATAATATATCAGCATGGATTATCGATCTCTGGCTACGACTTTTACAAAGACTTAAACAGTCAGTTAAATTCTGAAGGTCGGATGTTGGATCCGCTGTATGTTCAGGCAAGAAATAACTTAAAATGTACAAGCGATCCGCAAAAAACTGTGTTGGGTAATTTCGAAATATCGAAGGTAAAAGAACATCGTTTTTATGTACGTTACGCATCAGAAAAAATCGGTTATTATCTTGAGCCAATTTATAATTATTCTCCAATACCCTTGGCAGGTGAATCGGCAGAAGTACCGGATTTTTGGGAGCCACGGTAAGAAATGATTTTGAACGTGTTGCTAGAAAAAATGAAAAAACAAATGATTCGAATAAAAATATTTATGGTTTTTAAACTGGATTTCAATCATCAGTAATTTTAAGTTTTATATGAAGAAGATTATTTTATACAGCTTAATTTTGTTTGCCGCATTTACCGCTTGCGAAGATGTCTATTACCCCGACATCGATCAGGTGGAAAATGTATTGGTAATTGATGCCCGGATTGAAGCCACCGGGGGAAAAAGTTTTGTGCGTTTAACTTCATCGTTGGGATTTAACGAATCGGAATACGGTTACCAGCCAGTGAGTGGTGCAAATGTAACTTTAATGGCAAACGACGGAGCTGATTATACGCTTTACGAAACAGCAGATGGAATTTTTCCGGTTTATTTTAATTTAAATCCTAAATTGGAATATAAACTACGCGTGGAACATTCGGGCAATGTTTATGAATCGTCGTTCGAAATGGTTCCGGTAATTCCCGATATCGATACTGTTTTTGGAGTTCCGGAAACAAGGTACTTTTTACAGGGAGGCGAAAACGATATAAACAGAATAATTGAAAGAGAAGGAGTACAGTTGTATTCCGACATTCTGTACGAAAAGAAAATGCCGTACTACCGTTTTACAGCCCGGAAAATTTTAGAATATACCTATACGATTGAAGTTGGCATGATGGAAATTATAATTTTTGGATGGAGATCATCTTTTCCTTCAGAAACATTCAATATTGCTGCTCCGCCCGAGTTTTCGGTAACCACCGATATATTAAAGCATCCGCTGTATTTTGTCGAAAGAAGTCCTTTTTTATCGAATACCAACGAATACAATGGAATTTTGCAGGCTAGCACAACAAACTTTATTGGCTTGATTTTAATTGTTCAGCAATATGGTTTGTCAAACTCGGCCTACAATTATTATAAAGACCTGAACAGTCAGCTGAATTCCGATGGCCGTTTGTTCGATCCTCTTTATGTACAAGCGAGCAATAATCTGAAATGCACCAACGATCCACAAAAAATTGTATTGGGGAATTTCGAAATTTCATCGGTAAAAGAACATCGGTTTTATGTGCGCTACGCATCGGAGAAAATGGGTTACTATCTAAAGCCAATCAAAAGATATTACCCCATTCCTCTTGAAGGAGAAACAACACAGCTACCTGATTTTTGGGAACCACGGTAATAAAATGACATAAACGTTTTTGTAAGAATTATTGAAATATGCAAATAAACCGAATTAAAATACTGATCGTTTTTGTACTTGCCTTAACCAGCTTTTTAGCGCATGCTCAAAACCAAAGTACATCGGCTAATTTATTGCTGGTAACCGACCGCGATTATTGTGTTTCGGGCGATTCGGTCTGGTTTAAAGTTTGGTTGCCCGATTCGCTCAAAACCAAAGGAAATGTGGTTCATGTTCAGTTGGATACTAAAAACGGAAACCTGATTTCGAGTGTGGTCAAAAAATCGGAACAAAACTGGGCTGAAGGTTTTATCCCGGTCCCGGATTCATTAAGCACCGGACAATGTTTTGTTACTGCCTTTTTGAATGCAGAACGCGAACACGATATTTTGACAACTACTTCAAAATCGCTTTTGGTTTTTAATCGTTTCGAAGAAACTGTTGTAGAAATGGATTTGTTGGAACCAGAGGGCTTAAGAGTGAATAAAGAAAACAATCGCAAAATTAAAATAGAAACAGATAAAGCAAATTATCTTACCCGGGAAAAGGTTAAGATGAAAATTTCTTCTGAATTAAAAATAAAAGAGGCCGTTGTAAAAGCAACACGAATTGATCCATTTGCAGAAAAAGTTGCAGGGAAATACATTTTTGAACATCGTAGTTCGTTCCCATCGGTTCCCGATTTTGTAGAACAAAACGGTTTGCTGGTTAGCGGAAAAGTTGTCGATCAGAACGGAGAAGTTCAGGTCAATAAACTAGTAGTACTTTCCATTTCGGGAGATCCATCGTATTTCGATTATTATATGACCGGCAGCGAGGGCGATTTTCATTTCTTTTTAAGAAATGCAAAAGGCGAGGCCACAGTGGTGATTCAGGCAATTTCGGAACAACGCAACGATTTTAAAATTACGTTGGTGGTAAACGCGCTGAAAAGAATAGGAAAATATAATTCAGATTTAAGAATGATGACTCCAGTGGAAACTGAGTCGGCAATTGTAGCCATCAAAAGTGATTTTTTTAATAAACTTTTTGTTGGAACTGTTGTAACGCCAAAGATGGAATTCGAAATGCCCAATCGTTTCGACATGCCTTTTTATGGTTCACCAACGCAAAGAGTAATTTTGTCCGATTTTTTCGATCTCTCAGATTTTAATGAAATTTCGAGAGAATTGTTACCGGGCGTTCAATTCCGCCAGCGCAAAGATTTTACAACAATCAGAATTGTGAGCACCACCAACCGTACTTTTTTTCACGACGAACCATTACGTTTGTTGAATGGCATTCCAATTTTTAAAAATAGTTTGCTGTCAACACTGGCTTCGCCCGACATTAATTTTATCGATATCGTTCAGAGCGAACGTATTTTTGGCGATTTAAAATTTAATGGAGTTTTATCGGTTTCGCTGCTCGATAA
>JBNKOT010000006.1:0-1983 GCA_050294855.1 Draconibacterium sp.
GTTGATAAGAAACGATAATCAAAATCGGCCAGCTAATCAGCCATATAATTGGTTCTAAATATTTCATTTTATTCTTTTTTTTAATATTTCATCGAATCGTTTTCTAAATCCGACTGACTAACTTTCCGTTTATTGATCGATTTCCACGCATGCCAAATGTAGGCAATTACAAAAGGTACAAGCAGCGAAACCCAACTCATTGCGGTGAGTGTGTATTTGCTAGAACTGGCATTTTCGATGCTCAGCGAACTTTGTAAATCGAAGGTGGACGGATAAAACGCCGTGTTGTTGAAACCCGCAAGCAAAAGCACCGATAAAACAGTAACAATGGTTCCTGCACCGGCAAACCAAATTCCGTTTGATGAAGCTTTAAATGTGCCAATAAAAATACCGTACAACACATTTACGACTCCGACCAATAAAAGCGCTAATACTACTGGCATTTCGAGAAGATTATGCAGGTATTTAAACGGTTCCATAAAAACAAGTTTTGAATCTGGATCGATGGCAAAACCGTCTTTCGTGAAAATTAATCCAAGAAAAAGTAAGAAAAACACCAAAAATGAAACGCTGCAAATTTTTAGTTTTTTTACCGATCGGTTAATAATTACCTGATGGTCGATGTTGTTCAGAACGTAAAGCATGGCCAACACTCGCGATAAAAATAAGAGCGCGAATCCGAGCGATAAGTTGGTGATATTTAAGGCCGCCTCCAATCCATGAGTTGGTGTTTCCCAGCGAGAAATAATTGGATCGGTCAAATTTGTAATGTTTAATTTATTTACCGAAAATTCGGAGCCTGTAAAAAAAGTTCCAACCGCAATTCCGACCAATAAAGGGGCTAAAACTCCGTTGATGAACAGAAAAGTATCGTAGGTTTTTGTGCCCAAAAAATTATTCGCTTTGGTTCGATATTCATAAGAAACCGCCTGGATGATAAAACTAAAGAGGATGAGTATCCAAACCCAATATGCCCCACCAAAACTTGTTGAATAGAAAAGAGGAAACGAAGCAAAAAAAGCACCGCCAAACGTAACGATTGTCGTAAAAGTTAAATCCCACTTACGGCCAATTGAGTTGACAAGAATTGATTTTTCGTTGTCTGTTTTTGCCAGTTGCGACAATAAAGTTTGTCCGCCTTGTACAAAGGTTAAGAATACAAAAATGGCTGCCAGCAAAGAAACGATAATCCACCAGTAAGCCTGTAAATATTCGTATGATAAATAATTAAACATGGCTACCTCCTTCCATTGGTCCTTTTTTAATTTGAGCCATTAAAATTTTTATTTCGGCAATTAGTAGTAGGGTTAATAAAATCAGAAACATAAAAAAGGTGGTTTGTACCGAACCAACCTCGAGGTGCGAAGTAGAAACGCCCACCGGTAAAAGATCCTGAATTGTCCACGGTTGCCGACCAACTTCGGCGACAATCCAGCCCAGTTCCGACGCGATGTAACCCAGTGCAATCGATCCGACAGAAAAACGCAGAACTAACTTATTTTTCACCAGTTTTTTTTTCAAATTGAGGTACAATAAAAGCGCAAAAAAGAATACAAAAAACAATCCTAGTGCTACCATCGCATGAAACGAATAGAAGGTTAAGCGAACATTTGGTACAATTTCTTCGATGTCTTTAAAATATCCATATCCAAAATGTGGGTAATTTGTTTCGAATGTTTTTAGCTTTTCATTAGCGATTTCAATATTTCCGGCAGATTTTGCAGCCTTATAATCTGCCAGTGCCTGAATGGCAATTTTCCCTTTTTTTACTCGTGTTTCGGCAGGTAGAATTCCTTCTTCCTGGTTGCCGTAAAGCATGTCGTTTACACCGGGAACAAAAGCATCAGAATTTCTGAAAGCCAGTATCGACAACATACTTGGCAGGCGAATGCCCTTAAAATTATCGTTATTTTTTCTTTGATTGATAAAACCGAGTGCATACAAATCGGCATTTCTTTCGCCATCGTATAAACCTTCCATGGC
>JBNKOT010000007.1:0-9236 GCA_050294855.1 Draconibacterium sp.
AAAGTGGCTAAATCCTTCATAATCGCGCAGGTACGCCAGTATTGGCACAACACTTTCTTTATCAACCGTAACAAACGTTAGGTTCTTACGCTGATATTCAACTTCGGAAAGGTTGAATTTGTATCCTAAATTTTCAATAAATTTTTTCATAACTACCAATTATAATCGGGCATGTTCCAGTCTTTAATAATTTTTTTCTGATTGGCTTTGTACCAATCTAAGTTTTCGATGTATTCATTTGCCTTTTCAGCCCGACCGTCTTTTATCAATTCTTTTAGTTTTCCAAAACCAGCAAGCAAAGCTTCAGGTCGCGGCATACAACCGGCGATATATACATCGACAGGCAAATATTGGTCGAGGCGGTTAATCGTGTTGTAGCTGTCCCAGTACATTCCCCCGTTAATGGTGCAGCTTCCCAAGGCAATTACATATTTTGGACTTTGCATTTGCTCGTAACTGCGAATCACCCTTTTAAGTGTTTTTACGGAAAGATATCCGGAAATAATAAATGCATTCGACTGACGCGGAGTTGGGCGCATTTGTACCCCAAACCTAAACATATCGAAACGAGGAGTTACCAGCGGTGGAATTTCAATACTTCCGCAACCGGTACCAAAACCAAGTACCCATATTGATTCGGAACGTGCCCAGTTCAGAAATTTCTCAACAACTTTAACTTTATACGGTTCCTGTACTTGTGGTCGCGCATCGCAGAAATAATCCTGCATCGGATCAATTTCAATGGTACTTCCATCGGGCGCAACTACTTCGCGCTTTTGGTCTTCTTCGTGAATGAATTTATTTTGATTCTCTGTCTCCTTCATACCCATATCTTATAAAATGACAATGATAGCAATGATTCCAAGTACCAGCGGTATTTTCAAAAACCACTGTACCGATTGTTCTATTCTGAATCGAGGGAAAACCATTCCCACAAAAACGCTCCAGAAATAAATAAGGAAAGTTTTTAAGATGAACTCGAACCAATTGGTTGCCCCGCCAAAAAACAGGTTCATAAAAAGGGCAGCTTCTACCACATGTAAAATGGCAGCATTAGTGCGTAATACCCCTAAAAAAGTTGCGTGGTATTCGGTTGGTGGACCAATTGGAATTTCGTTTGGCGCTTTTACCAAATTAAACGGCGAATGCCCAAATGCTCCAAGCATTGATAATACAGCAGCAGCAGTAGCAAACGGATTGGTTACCATCGTCCAGTTTAGGAATCCCCCTTGTTGTGCTGCAACAATTTCCGAAATTGAAAGTGTATGATATTGTACCGCAATTGAAATAACTGCCAATGTCATTGGAACTTCAATGGTTGTAAATTGCGATAATCCACGGCTGATACCAATTGCTGAATAAGGATGACCACCTTCTCCGGCTCCAAGTGCCATTCCCAACATTCCAAAAAACTGGAAATAAAGGATTAAAACTAAATCGCCCGAAAATGAAAAGTTCGACCAGTGTTCGTTTCCAAATATTAAAGGAAGAAAAAGAAAAATGCCCACACCTCCCGACAAACGAAAAACCGGTCCAAGGTAAAACATTATTCCATGGGTGATTTGAGAACGAATGGCATAATTTTTAATTAAATCGATATAAGGCTGATAAAGCGGAATGCCATGACGTTTTGCGACACGTGCACCAATTTTGCGCATTGTACCTCCCATAATCAACCCCCAATTGAGGACAATAAATAATCCCAAAAGGGTCCAAAGTATTTTGCTTACAGTAAATTCCATCTAATTCGAGCTTAAATAAATGACAAAAACAATAACTATATATGTTACCATATGAAAAGCATAACTTTGTCCGTTTCCGCTGTAAAGGCGACGAACAAAATTGCCGGTAGATTCAAAAAGGTTGCATGTGTAATTCCAAAAATTTGTAATTCCGGGCGCTACTAAAAATCCCAGTGCTTTGTTATAGCCAGCATAAATATTGTGAGAAACATGCGTTAACTCAGGGCGTTCAGGACGTTCTCCTGCATAAACCATATTAAACTGTTTTACTTTTTGTGCCTTGCGACTCATCAACCACAACCAGCTAAACAAAATCACAAACATAATTCCAATAACCATTATAATTGTAGTCGCATCCCAATAACCAAGTTTACTCATGGCAGTTGTACCATTCCATGTTAAATTATCGCTTGGGAAAGTTGTAGCTAAAACATTTCCGAGTGGTTTCAGAATTAAATCGGGTTTGGCCGAAAAAACCATAATTCCTATAATGAGAATATATTGAGGTAATAAATACCAAAAAGGAAGTTCTTTTACATTGCGGTGATTGTCTTTTAACTGACCAAGAAAAATTGAATAAATCAGCTTAAAACAGTACAAAAATGCAATGGTTCCGGCAAAGAATACAATAGCTCCCTGGAAATACCAACCTTTTATAATTACGGCATTGTAGAACAACCATTTTCCGCCAAACCCCGAAAGAGGTGGAATACCTGCCAGTGTAATAATTCCGATTAATACAGCTATAAACGAGAAAGGCATTTTTTTGATAAGACCTCCCATTTCGTACATGTTGTGTGTGCCCAGTCGCATTACAATTCCACCCACCGAAAGGAACAAAATTGCCTTAAACATAAAGTGGTTGATGGTGTAGGTAAAACCGGTTAGCCACCCCATTTGCGACATAATTGAAAACGCAAACAAAATGTACCCCAGTTGACCAATACTTGAATATGCAAGCAATCGTTTTGCATCTTCCTGAAAAATAGCTCCGAGATTACCAACCAGTGCTGTTAATGCGCCAATCCATCCCAAAGTGTAAAATAAACCTGAATAACTGTTGTGTTCTCCACCCGATGCAAGCATAATCATAAGCAGACCAAAAACACCTGCTTTTAAAAGAATGGCCGAAACCATTGGCGACACATCCGATTCGGCTTCACCGTGTGCTCCAGGTAACCAGATGTGCAATCCGAGCGAAGCCGTTTTGGTCATAAAACCAACTGCAAGTAAAGCAAGAGCAGCAACCGGATAGAATTTAATATGTGAAAGTAAATCCAGACTTAATCCGCTGTTTCCGACAGAAACCATTCCGAATGCCATTAATATTAAATACGCACCACCTACCGAAAATAACATGTAACTGAATGCATGCGGCATCGATTTTTTCCCGCGAATAATCAAGAAATACGAGCCTAGTGTCATTATTTCCCATGCAAAGAAAAATTGTAACATATTTTCGGCTTCAATTAAAAGTGCCAAACCGCCAAACATTAACATTGCCGAAGGATAAAATCCTGCCCGTTTCCCTTTTACATGAAATCCGGGAATGAGTGTTAAAATTCCTCCAATTAAGAAAATCACAGTAAACACAAGTTTTAATGTGTCCTGCCCGGGAATAAGCAAATAGGCAAACCATCCTGTGGCTAATATCGAGAGTGAATTTTTCAGATATGCAGGAAGGAAGTCGACCACTAATAAAATGGCAACAACCAAAAGCGGAATATAATTAATGGTGTTTCCGAAGCTGGTAGCCTGAGAAACAAAATAACCAGTGGCATAAATTCCCAAACCAAAAAGAATAACCGGAATAAATTGCGAAAGTTTGACTTTGGGTAAATCGCCGGGTTCCAGTTTAATGGAATAACCTGCCCAACGCAATAAATATACTACTTCGAAAAACGAACCTACTAAAATTGCAATAATAGCAGCTATATTTCCTTGATGCGATAATTCCATTATCAACTGCCATTTCCCCCAAAACGATGGGAAAGGTGGAAATCCGGTTAGTGCCAATACAAATGATAAAAATAAAAACAGCAATATTGGTTTTTTGCGAAGTACCGACCACTCTTTTAGATTTTCGGTTTTTACAATTCCGGCAATCCAAAACAAACCGGCTTTTGCAAAATAATGGCTGGTTAATATTCCAATAAAAATTAGTTTAAAATTTGGGTTGGCATGTGGAATTAATCCCATAATGGCAACCAACAATCCAATCTGTCCAACTGAAGAATATCCTAACAAACGGCGTGCATTGGTTTGGTTCATCCCCAATAAGTTTGAGCCTACAAATGTTATTAAACCAATGAGACCAACAAAATACATGCTACTCTCGGTATTCAAACCTGAGAATTTGTAAAGCACATACAAATTTACTGTGGCAACTGCCGATGAAAGCATGGCCGACAAACCGGGGTGAGCTGCCTGATACACATCAAGTGCCCAGCCGTTGGCAGGAAATGGTTTTAGTTCGAGTATTATAGCTACCAAAATTAAAAAGCTTGAAACCATCGCTCCCTGCTTAATCATCGGATTCGATTCGATTACCATGTCGAGATTTAATGTTCCCGAAAAACGGTAAATGAATACAATTCCCATCAGTAAAAGCGAGAAAATTAATCCCGTAGCAATCATGTATTTAAATCCTGCAGAAACGGCATTTAAGCCTTTTTGCATAATGATTAATCCGGCCACTGCAATGCTGGCTACTTCAAGAAAAACAAAAATATTAAACAAGTCGCGAGAAAGCACAATTACATTTAAACTCATTATTAGTACCAGAAAAACCACCTGGCTTGCCGTACCCACTTTTTTAAGCGATGAAGCCATGTAAACAGCTCCCAGCAAACCTGCAATATTTACCATTGTAGTAATAAGCGATTCGTTTAAGCCCATTAACAAATTAATGGACAGCGGAGGTTTATAACCTGCTGTAAAAACTTGTTGTGCTTCAACCAAATTATTTGCCAGCGCATAAAACCACTCCAGCGAAATAAATGTATTGAAAAGCAAAGCTGCAATCATTAAAAAATAAGAAAACCGCTGTAGCTTTTTTCCCAGCATACCCATAAGAAATGCTATGCCAAGGGAAACAGCGATGATATTTATCGGAGAAATTAAATTCATTGTTTCGTGCTTATTTAATTACCATTTCAATTCGTTGAATTCACCAATGTTGAGTGATTTTTTTGCCTGATACATTCTTAGAGCATAAGCAAGCATAAGTGCGGTTACACCCAGTCCGATTACAATGGCAGTTAAAACCAGTGCCTGTGGAATCGGATCCACTATTTTGTCGGACACATTAGTTAAACCCACTGCGTCGTCGAGAATTGGAGCGGTGCCGCCTTTTATATACCCTATGGTTACAATAAGTACATGCAACCCGGTTTCGAAAAGCCAAAACCCAACAATTATTTTGATGATATTTTTATTTGAAAGGATGCCGTATGTTCCAATCAGAATTAATGCGAAAGCCGTTATTAATGCGATAGTTTCCATTGACTGCTTTTTATATTTTACATTTTTTCTTTTTGAACTGCCTGGAAATTCGAAAGTATGTTCGACAGCTCAGAACCCACTTTCAATCCGATTAAAGAATAGATAATTGGGATGGCGCCGGCGCTTAAAATGTTTCCGAAGGTTCCTAAAGGCAAAATTTTATTGTCGAGGAAACCACCGGCAAGCAGAATTCCTAAAATTCCAATGAAGACGAAAGCCATTCCTGAAATCGATTCAATAATTGAAATTGCCTTATGATTAATTTGGTAATCGGGATAAGTCATTAACAGCAGAATAAAAGCGGTAGCAATAATAGCACCTCCCTGAAAACCGCCTCCCGGTGTAAGGTGTCCGTTTATAAAAACATAAATACCAAGCACCATAACAATTGGAACCAGCAAACGTGAAGCTGATTTTAATATCTCGCTTGATTCACGTTTTTCAAATTTCTCCTCCTGGTCTTTATTTCTTTTCAGAAAAAAGCTAATGATGGAAGCCACCAAAAACAGAATGGTAACTTCTCCTAAAGTATCGAGCCCCCTGTATGTTACAACAACAGAAGTTACAAGGTTTTGAGCACCAACCTCATCAGCACCGTAATTGGCATAGTGTTCTGCTACGGGAGACAAGTTCTCGCTGCTGCCAAAATCAACAAATAAGCTTACAAAAACTGCTGTCAATCCGGCTAGTAATAGTAATATGAAAAAATTGCGTATCATTTTACTTTTCGTATTTTATTCAACACATAAAAAAAGATGATTGTAGAAAGTCCGCTACCAATTGCTGCTTCAGTCATTGCTACATCGGGTGCAGCCATTAACAGGAACAATACAGAAGCCAGCAAACTAACTATTCCGGTTGCAATAATAGCAACACTGAGTTTTTTATGCAGAATGGCTGTTACACCCATTATTAGCATTACCAGGCTTAATACAATTGTTATAATCAGGCTCATTCTTTTTCAGGTTTTTGTGTTTCATTATTTGTTTCTCTTTCCCTGTATTCACTCAGCTTATCAACCACAGTAACATCGGCTTTTTTTACTCCAATGAAGTGCGCTGCCCGCGCCAACATATGCGACGAAACCGGGTTAGTAATTAATATAAAAACGATTAAAAGGAATACTTTTCCGGCAATTGGGAGGTAGATTAAACCAATGCCCAACAACGACAGGATGGTTCCCAGCGTTGAAGCTTTTGTTCCAGCCTGAATGCGTGTAAAAACATCGGGCATTCGAATCAGTCCAATACTTCCTAACAACAGGAAAAGAGAACCGATTAGCGTAATAAAAGCGCCTATTATTTTCAAAACTTCCATACTTATAAACTTTTTTCCAGGTACCTGGCAATGATTATAACCCCAAGAAAACTGAGTAACCCGTAAATTAAAGCCACATCGATATAAATGATTCGCCCCGAAAAAAGAGTAATCAAAGCAATCAACGAAACCGAAATAATATTCATAATGTCGAATGCTATAACCCTGCTTACCAACGAACCTGCTTTGAAAAAGCGGTATAAGGCAAGTATCATACTTAACAACATAATACCGCCAGCTATTTGTAAAATTATATTAACCATAAATCACCTCCAGATATTTTTCAAATTTGCGAACGATTAAGCGGGTATCTTCTTCAATGTCTTCACTTTTCACGTCAATCCAGTGAATAAAAATGCGGTCGTCAATCAACTCTACAGTAAATGTTCCGGGAGTAAGTGTTATTGAATTGGTGAGAATCATCCGTCCCAGTTTTGATTTGAGTTTGGTTTTTACTTCAACAATACCAGGATTAATGGGAAGTTTTGGAGAGATTACTCTAAAAGCCACATCGAAATTCGATTTTACCAGCTCCATCAGAAAAACAAAAATGTACACAAACCAGTACATAATTGCTTTCGGGTTCAATTTTAAAGCCTCAAAAATGTTGTACGACCGGAAAAACATTATGGCTACTAAAACGGAAACCAATGCACCTGAAATAAATACCTCCGATGTAAATTTGCCATTGAGCAAAACCCATATAACAAAAATGGTTATTACCGATATTAGAATGGATTTTATTTTCATATTTATTACATATTCTTTCGAGCGTAAAATTAAAATGACTTTAAAGTATATTTTACAAATGCTCATTATAATAGACCAACTTTTTCATATAAATAGGATTATTAAATTCGTTGTTTGGAATAGATTAGTAGTATATTTGCAAACAATTATTGTAAGAAAGGTTAATGGGGGGAATGATGAAGGACATTTTTGAATTGGAGGAATCGAACAATTCGTGTTCGTTTTGTAAAAATAAATCAACCTGTTTTAAGCAGCTTAATAACGAAGAGTTAGATTTAAGCAATAAACACCGCGTTCAACTCAATTTTAAAACGGGCGAAACTATTTTTAAACAAGGTTCGTTTGCAAATCATGTACATTTTGTAAAACATGGCTTGGTAAAATTGTATTTAGAAGTTCCTAATTCGGAAAAAAATCTGGTAATTAATCTTTTGCCCGATGGAAATCTTTTGGGATTACCTTCCATTTACGGCAATAAAGTTTATACTTACACTGCCACGGCTATTGAAAACACTACCGTTTGTATAATTGAAAATGAGACGATAAAAGAACTTATTGAGAACAATGGAAAGTTTGCTGCAGAGATAATTAAAACCATGAATTACTGCTCGAATACTACTTTTGCGCGTTTTGTAAGCCTTACTCACAAGCAGTTAAACGGTCGGCTTGCAGATGCACTTATTTATCTTTCGGAAGATATTTATAAATCGCCTGCTTTTAAAATGTCGCTCTCGCGTGCCGATTTGGGCGAACTTACCGGGATGTCAACAATGAGTGTAGTGAAAGTGATTAAAGATTTTAAAGATAATAACATCATAAAAAATGAAGAAGGCACAATTGAGATTATTAATATGCCGCTTTTAAAACGCATTAGCGAAGTTGGATAGTTTTCTGTTCCATACCTAAAACAATGCGACAGGATTTTAACGATTCTCGGGTACTTTTACTTTATTAGGTTGAATATCAGAATTGTAAAAAATATTCTGACATTGCCGACAACAACTTTTCTATTTTCTGCAAATCAAACTCCTCATTAAAAGCTTGGTTGTGTGCTATTTTGCACAACTTCGCATCACACAAACTACAGAAGCTGAGATACCAACAATTGATAAAATTCCAAGTAGAATAAGATATGCAGATTCCTCAATATGCATAGAACAAGAGAGAAATCCTAAGATCAGTGTAGCAAAAAATCCAAGAATTCCCCAAACTCCCAAATGAAACCTAATTAAAACAAATGCTTTTTTCATAATTCATTTTTTGTAAAAATAATTTCTATTTTTATCATATGCTCATTATTGCCCGTAGCATTAATCTCATTACAGTGTAATATATGTTACACATTTGGGGGAATAAAAAAATGACATCGATGGAAAATCAGTGCTTTAATTGTGTTTTTAAATCCAGTATTATATCTGTATTAAATAGAAATGAACTCCACCTTCTCGATGAAGGATGTTCAAAAAATCAATTAAAAAAAGGCGATTTAATATTTAAAGAAGGCAGCCCTTCAGAACTTATTACGTATGTCAGAAGCGGATTTATTAAACTTTGTAAAACCAGTTCCGGAGGCAAAAATTATATTTTAAGTATCGCAAAAAAGGGGCTTATTTAGGAATTCAAAATTTAAACCGACAGCATAAAAAGAATTACTTCTCGGCAAGAGCAATTGCCGATTCTGAAGTTTGCTTTGTTAAAATTGAAAGTTACATCGAACTATTAACCTGAGTTCGATATAAAATTAATGGCTCAAATCGCGTATAAATATTGAGTTTCAAGGACTGTTTGTGAAAGTATAGCGGGCTATGGTAAGCAAATATGACGCAGAAAATCGGTATTTATAAGTGAAATTCATAGCTTTTCATTAAATAATCGATTTACGGCTCTAAATTTTATCACCATAGCTCGCTATGTCTCAAAAAT
>JBNKOT010000008.1:0-2137 GCA_050294855.1 Draconibacterium sp.
ACAAAGTCCTTCACTTTTCAGTTTTATGTTTATCTTTAGAATGCATTCATCAAAAAAAGTACAATGAGATTATCAACAGTTCTTTGCAGCTTTTTCATTTTGATTTCGGGCTTTGGTATAGCTCAGGATTCGATTAGTATCGACGACTACGATCGGGCAGTTGGATACATGTATCAGAATTACAACAATAAAAAAGTTTTCAATTCATTTGTTCGCGCCAATTGGTTTCCCGATAATAGTGGAGTTTGGTACACGCTTCATTCGCCCAATGAGAAGAAATACCTCAAAGTTACTTTTCCCGATCTTGTTCAGTCCGATTTGTTCAATCATCAAAAGCTGTCAGATATTTTAAGCGATTCTCTGGAAGTTGAGATCACGGCAAACGACCTTCCGATTTCACGAATTGAATACAAAAGTGCCAACGAATTAGTAATCAGTGTTCGACAAAAAACGTATCTCTTAAATACCGAAACATACACTTTGAGTCAGCCTCCAAAATCGAATCGAAGAAATCGGAATGAAAGTGATTCTCCTGATAATAAATGGACTGCGTACACCAAGGATTATAATCTTTATATAAAATCGAAAGAAACCGGAAAAGAGAAACAGCTAAGTTTTTCAGGCGAAAAAAATTATGAATATGCAACATGGTACGGATGGGATGATATTATTGAAGGTGAAAATGGTGAGCGTCCGCCGCATTTTCGGGTCGATTGGTCGGCAGACAGCAAATGGATTTTAGCCAATATTTGTGATTTACGATCGGCACAAAAAATGTATTTGCTCGACTGGAGCGTGGATACTTTGTATCGACCAAAATTACTTTCGTATTATCGTGGATCGCCCGGCGACACATCGATGGTATATATGGAACCTGTTTTTTTTAATGCCGAAACCGGAACGGAAATTAAATTGGGTTTACCCAGAAGTACCTACATCAACAGTATTAATGTGCAATGGTCGGAGCATTCGGATAAGGTTTTTCTGAACAGTTCGAGTCGGGGATACAAAAACCTGAATTTGTACACCTTCAATCTGGAAACGGAAAAACTCGAAGATCTTTATGCTGAAAGCAGCGAAACCAACATCGACAACTTTGATTATCGATTAGCTGAAAAAAGCAAGCTGATGTTTTTCTTATCGGAGAAAAGCGGCTGGCAGCAATTGTACAGTATCGATTTAACAACAAAAGCGGAAAAAGCGCTCACAAAAGGCGAATATTATATCAACAGTATCGAACGAATTGACGAAGAAAAACAGCAGATTTTTTTTCTGGCTTCGGGGAAAGAGAAGTGGAGTAATCCGTATTACCAGCAGTTGTACAGCATTTCGTTTAACGGCCAGAATTTGAAATTGTTAACTGCTGAAAATCGAAATCACAGAATCAGTCTTTCGGATGATGGAAAATATTTTATCGATAATTTTTCGACGGTAAATGTTCCAACAACCACCGCCTTAAGAAGTGCAGAGTCGGGCGAAATTTTGATGGAACTGGCACATGCCGAAGTTGTTGACTGCCCCGGTTGGACTGCTCCCGAAATTTTTACCGCACTTGCACGCGACGGAAAAACAACCATTTACGGCGCAATCTGGAAACCAACAAATTTCGATGCGTCGAAGTCATATCCGCTTATCGAAATGAGTTACACTGGTCCACACACACAGGTTTTTCCAAAAGATTTTTCGCAGGCCTTTAGTATGCAGTCGTTTGCTGAACTGGGATTTGTCGGAATTGTGGTTGATGGTCTTGGCTCTTCGGGCCGATCAAAAGAATTCCATAATTATTCGTATAAAAATCTGGGCGGAAATCTGGAAGATCATGTGCTTGCCATTAAACAATTGGGTCGAAAATACGGTTGGATCGATACAACCAAGGTAGGCATTTATGGTCATTCTGCTGGCGGTTACGATGCCGGACATGCGGTTTTGGCTTACCCTGAGTTTTATAAAGTGGCCGTGGCAAGTTCGGCCGATCACGATCATCGGATGGAAAAAGCCTGGTGGCCCGAAATGTACATGGGATGGCCGGTAGATTCTGTGTATCATTTGCAGTCGAATATTACTATGGCCGGAAACCTGAAAGGCAAATTATTGCTTACACACGGTGGAATAGATGACAATGTAAATCCATCGGCAA
>JBNKOT010000009.1:0-4123 GCA_050294855.1 Draconibacterium sp.
ATATTTTTAAAAATAAAATTGTTGCTGCCATTCTTCATTTTCTGAAAATTATGCCGGTTTACCGCATGCGCGACGGCAAAGATAATCTTGGAAAAAATGACATTGCTTTTGCCAACAGTGTAAAAGTTTTACAAAACAACGGTGCTTTGGCACTTTTCCCCGAAGGCGCGCACACCGGGAAACGGCAAATGGTTGCACACAAAAAAGCAGCGTCGCGAATCGTTTTTATGGCCGAAGAAATGACCAATCAAAGTCTCGACATACAGATTGTTCCAACCGGAATTTATTACAGCAGCTATTGGAAATTTAACCGCAACCTGATTGTCGATTTTGGAACACCAATAGCAGCCAGCACTTTTTCCGAAGAATTTAAGGAAAACCAGAATACCGCTGCATTAAACATGCGAAAACAGATTTACGATGGAATTGATAAACGTAGCATCAACATAAAAAGTAAAGAACATTATTACGATTTTGAAAACATTATTGAAGTTTACGGAAACCATTTTTTGAGTCGGCAAAATCAAAACAACTCTGTGGCTAATCTTTATCTTTCGAACCGGGTTTTATCGAAAAAACTCGATGAGTTGGAAAATTCAAAACCTGAAGAAATTCAGCAAATTATTGATAAAGTTAACAACTTCAGGACACTGCTAAAAGAACACAAGTTAAGAAGCTGGCTGATTGAAAAACCCAAAAATAACCTCTTCCGCTTCGGCTTAAATAAACTTGTTTTATTGCTGGGATTGCCCATTTTTCTTTTTGGATTTTTGCTGAATGCAATTCCGTTTTTTGCCATCGATATTTTCATCCGAAAGAAAGTTAAAGAAGTGGCTTTTTGGAGCAGTTTTGCACTTGTGTTTGGAATGTTCGCTTTTCCAATCTTTTACGTCATCGAATTTTTTACACTCGGATGGCTCATTCCAACGCTGTGGATTAAATTGGCTCTGGTGGCAAGTATTCCTTTTGCCGGAAAACTAGCCTTTAAATGGTACATTTTATTTCTGAAAACTGTCGGTCGGGCCAGACTCTTTTTCATTCGAACCTTTAATAAAAAGGAATACAATAAACTCTTGTCGACACAAAAGGCACTTTTCGAAACACTGGATCGAATGATTCAATAAGATATATTGCTGTGGGCTGTGAGCCACGAGCAGTGAGCTTTGCAATCTGCAGCGTGTAACCTGCAACCGTAATTTATAAGACACAAGAACCAAAATAGAAAAATAATAATCCAGCTATATTTTTTATTCTTCGGTTTTCGATCTTAAATTGTTAAATTATAATTTGAAACTCTTAACTTAAAACTTTGAACTAACTCTATCACCATGCCCGAAAAACTAAAAGACATTCTTTTCCCACTTGAAAAAGTGCAGCTTTTTGCCCACGTTTTAAAAGAGGTTTATCCGGCCTTCGAAACCAAAAGTTTTGTTGAATCGGTTTGTGATAAAAATTGGCCCGAACGCGAATTGAAGGAAAAAATGCGTCACACTACCTTGTGCTTGCACCAATTTTTACCCAAAAATTTTGCAAAATCGGTGGAACTATTAATTGCAATTGTTCCAAAAGTTACAGGATTCGAAGCCATTGTTTTGCCCGATTATGTTGAAGTTTACGGAATGGATGATTGGGACATTTCGTTACCGGCTTTGGGAGAATTAACCAAATGTGGTTCTTCGGAATTTGCGATCCGACCGTTTTTAAATAAAGATTTAGCCGCTGCCATGAAATACATGAACAAGTGGGCCGATAGCGATGATTTTAAAGTTCGCCGATTTGCAAGCGAAGGTTGCCGCCCGCGCTTACCATGGGGTTTGGGAGTTCCGGCATTAAAAAAAGATCCTTCGCTGGTTTTGCCCATTTTAGAAAAACTAAAAAACGATCCCGAAGAATTTGTGCGGAAAAGTGTCGCCAATAATTTAAACGACATTTCGAAAGATCATCCAAAATTGGTGCTGGATATTTGCGAGCGCTGGCAGGGAACTTCGAAAAATACCGACTGGATTATAAAACATGCCTGCCGGACACTTTTAAAACAAGGGAACCAGCGCGCTATGTTACTTTTTGGCTTTGCAAATCCGGAACAAATGGAAGTTTCGAATCTTAATTTTTCGGATGCAAGACCTAAAATTGGTGACGATATTTTGTTTTCGTTCGACCTGAAAATAAAAACTTCAAAAAAACAAAAAGTACGAGTTGAATACGCGGTACATTTTGTAAAGTCGGCAGGTAAAACTTCAAAAAAAGTTTTTCAAATAAAGGAAGTCGAAATGGAACCCGGGAACTATCCAATTCAAAAAAAGCATACTTTCAAAAATATGTCGACACGAAAACATTACTCCGGCGAGCATAAATTTGAAATAATTGTAAACGGCGAAGTAAAAGAGGCCAAGAGCCTGGAATTGGGGGATTGTAAATAATTTAATGGCTAAAACATTAATTGTTCTCGTTTTGAACAACTATTTTGTATGCATACAAATTTGAATCAATGGTTTTAAATGCTGAAATCGAATTCGAAATAAAAAAACAAGGTGCCGATTTTGTGCACTTTGTCGACTTGTCTGCGTTTCCCAAAGAAAAAACCAAAAATTTTAAAAATGCCATTTTAATCGGTCTGGTATTATCGCCAGAATATTTGCAGAAAATTTCCAACACAAACGATTATGTCAAAAACATGATCAAAAACAAGGAGTTGAATCAAGATGAATTTCATTTAAAAGAAATAGAAGTTGATCGGCTGGCGGATTATTTTGCCAACTATCTATTATTAAAGGGATTTTCTGCCTATTCACAATCGGAGGATAATATTTCGATCACCGGATTTTACAATGAAAAAACTAAAACCACTCCCCTGCCGGCAAAATCAATTGCATTGATCGCCGGATTGGGATGGATCGGCAAAAATAATTTACTGGTGACCCCCGAATTTGGGAGCGCGATTTGTATGTCGACTGTTTTAACCGATGCCCCTTTACAAACTGTTGCGCATACTCCTGCCCCATCAGAATGTGGATCTTGTTCTGTTTGTACAAACATTTGCCCGGCGAATGCGCTTAAAGGAAAAACCTGGGAAATTAATGTTTCGAGAGATGAAATGGTGGATGTTTATAAATGCAACTCGTGTATCGAATGTTTGGTTTTTTGTCCGTACACACAAGATTATATCAAAAAAGAATTGGAGTAAAAACCACTGTTTTACTCCAATTCTCGCATCAAATATTATTTGCGTCTCTTTTTTCTTTTTTGTCGTTCTTTGGTTCGTGCAAATTTATCTTCGAACGAACGCTTCGACGAAAATTTCTTTTGCTTTCGATGAAAAGCACCCTGAAAAGTGGGGTCATCGATTTTTTTCTGACGATCGATTTCACGCAAATGATCCTGATTTTCGTTGAACTCGGTTTCAATCACCTCAACACCTTCCGGCATTTCCAGAATTTCAATTTCCATACGAATCAACTCTTCTATTTTCCTCCAATGCCACTCATCCGACGGATCGACCAAGGTAATTGCATCGCCTTTATTTCCGGCCCGAGCTGTTCTTCCAATCCGGTGAACATAGTCTTCGTAATCGTTCGGAATATCGAAATTAATCACATGACTCACCTGACTCACATCCATTCCACGCGCCGAAACATCGGTGGTAATCAGCACACGTACTTCACCTTTTTTAAAGGCCTGAATTGAATTGATCCTGGCATTTTGTCCTTTGTTCGAATGAAGGAGTTTTGTTTCTCCCTTTGTTTTTCGTTCAACGACTTTAAAAACGCCGTCGGCATGTTCTTTTGTTTTTACAAAAATTACAACCCGATTAAACTTTTCTTCATCTTCCAACAAGGTTCGAATCAGATTCAGTTTTGTTCTGTAATTCGGAACACGATAAGCAATTTGTGTTAGTTTTTCAACCGGAGTTGCCGATGGAGCAATTTCCATTTTTACGTAATAATCCAAAAACTCTTCTGCCAGCTTTTCAATATTTTCAGAAAATGTAGCTGAGAACAAGAGGTTTTGTCGTTTCGAAGGAATTACTTCCTGCAACTGTTTTAACTGCGGCACGCGAAATTGAAGATTCTGTTGAATCGAGTTTTAACTTAACTTTTCCGACAGGATCTTGGTACGACCCCGC
>JBNKOT010000010.1:0-3570 GCA_050294855.1 Draconibacterium sp.
TATGATTACATTTGTATTGTTATGTTATTGCAGAGATTACAAAAATGTATTAAAATATAAGTTAAGACTTACAAACCCTAGTAAAGTTAGTTCAAAAAAGTACAGTTCGAAAAAAACCGTCCATTGTGGCGGTTTTTTTTATGCATAAAACCCAATTTGATACTTCTCATATATAAACTTTAATCATTGAAAATGAATCTCACATTCTCATAGATCTGTCTTGTAATGCAAGTAGTGAAATTAGTGACACGTGTTAGAACAACAATTACTCACAGAGATATACCTGGAAAAAAAGCAAAGTCTTTAATACTTGAAAGAACATCGCTTGTGCAGGGTCATTTAATAATTTATCAAGTGCAATTGAACCAATAGACACAGAAAATCTTGCTTAAATTTGGATCTAAACAATTAAGTATTCCTTTTTTATAAAAAATATTTTTGCGTAAAAAATAAAACATATCACAAATGACAACTATGTAATATATTGACAAACAGGTATAAATAGCATTTTGAGTAGATATGTAAAATACAATAAAAATTCAGTCATATAGATTAGTAAAATATTTTTTACAAAAAGTTTGCATATGTAAAATATGTCTATTATATTTGAACTGTTCTTTTAAAATAGATTATAGATATGTAAAAGCTGATATATTTAAGACTTACAAACCCTAGTTAAGTTGTTTTTTTACCAGAAAAGTACAGAAGTTCAAAGGTCGTCGTGAAGGGGCGGCCTTTTTTTATGCTTAATTTTTCGCATTCCTCCAGTTTGTCTTCGCTAAAAAAGAATATTCTTTATCTTTGTTTCCAAATTATTTTAAAATGAGTAAAAAAGCTGTAGCAGACTTTTTTGTTGTTGAAAATACACCTTTAAATTCTACCAACTTTCTTATAAAATTAAGAACCACTGAAAAGCTACCAGTATTAAAGCCTGGGCAGTTCGTGAACATCGAAATAAATGGCACTGACGAAATCTTTTTACGCCGTCCTTTTTCCATTTTCGAGGTAGATTATAAAGCCAATACAATTTCATTAATTGTAAAAGTACTCGGCCGGGGGTCTAAAAAATTTACTGAAATAAAAGTTAACGATGTTTGTAGTGTCGTTTTTCCATTGGGTAAAAGTTTTACGATTCCAAAGAAAGAAGAAACAGTTCTTTTGGTTGGAGGCGGAAGTGGAGTAGCTCCAATGTTATTTCTTGCCAAAGAAGCTGGTTTAGGACCCGACAATGTTAGTTTACTCTTGGGGGCGCGATCAAAAGAAGATCATGTGGACGTAGAACGATATTCTAAATTCGGAAAACTTTATTTTGCAAGCGAGGATGGTACCTTGGGAGAAAAAGGTTTTGTTACCCAGCATTCAGCTTTTTATAATTTGGAGAAATACGATAAAATTTATGCCTGTGGTCCGGATGGAATGATGAAAGCAGTGGCAAAAGAGGCAAAAGCTGCCGATGTATTTTGCGAAGTTTCGTTAGAAAATCTTATGGCTTGCGGTTTTGGGGTGTGTTTGTGTTGCATCGAGCCAACCACTAGAGGGAATTTGTGTGTTTGTACCGAAGGTCCAGTTTTTAACATTAACGATTTGAAATGGTAGATTTAAAAGTAAAAATTCACGATTTAGAGTTAAAAAATCCTGTGATGACTGCTTCGGGAACTTCGGGTTTCGCAGAAGAATTAGCAGATTTTTATGATGTTTCGCAATTGGGAGCCATACTTTTAAAAGGTACCACTCCAAAAAACCGCGACGGTAATCCATATCCGCGTATGGCAGAAACAGCGTCGGGGATGTTAAACGCAGTTGGTCTTCAAAATAAGGGCGTCGATTATTTTATCGAGAACATCTATCCGCGAATAAAAGATTATAACACACCCTTAATTGTAAACGTAAATGGATCGACTGTTGAAGAATACATCGAAATTACTGAAAAGATTAACGAACTGGATCGAATTCCTGCCATCGAATTAAATATTTCCTGTCCGAATGTAAAAGAAGGTGGAATGGCTTTTGGAATAACTTGCCCCGGGGCAGAAATGGTAACAAAAGCCGTTCGTGAAGTTTACGACAAAACATTAATCGTTAAACTTTCGCCGAATGTCACTAATATCAGCGATATTGCAAAAGCAGTTGAAAACAGGGGAGCAGACAGCGTTTCGCTGGTGAATACTTTTTTGGGAATGGCCATCGATGCTGAAACAAGAACTCCATTATTATCAACTATAACAGGCGGTTTGTCGGGACCGGCCATTAAACCCATTGCTTTGCGCATGGTCTGGCAAGTCTACAATGCAGTGAAGATTCCGGTAATTGGAATGGGGGGAATTATGAATGCTGCAGATGCCATTGAATTTATGCTGGCCGGAGCATCGGCTGTTCAGGTTGGAACCGCCATTTTTAAGGACCCATTTATTCCTATAAAAATCATTAAAGGAATTGAAGAATACCTGGAAAGACATAAAATGCAGTCGGCCAGTGAATTAATCGGCGCATTACAATTGTAAATAATTTGTAGCAAGTATTTTTACACTTCCAATCAAAAGGAAGGAGAGAGTTGTAAATCAACTTCTATCAATCATTCTATTTCATCCTTATTTATATGCTACTTTACATTAACTTAATCTCCTTTAGCACTTAATGTCATTGTCTTTGATAAGATTATAGTTTATTTTTAGTCAAAATATATAAAGAGTTTTTTGTGTCTTTTTAATAAATTCTATATTTGCATTTTTTATAAATTGTAATGTGAACATTTCAATTTTTATGTTGTTATAGAATGTGTAAATAGCAAAAACAGATTAATACACTAATAAATTATGGCAAATTTTAACATTGTAATGCCTAAATTAGGTGAAAGTATCCAAGAAGGAACAATCACCAAATGGTTTGTTAAAGAGGGAGATACAGTTGAAGAAGACGATATGTTGTTTGAAGTAGCAACAGATAAAGTCGATTCAGAAATACCTTCACCGGTTGATGGAGTAATCACCAAAATTTTGTTTCCTGAAGATAGTTTAGTACCGGTTGGTGAAATTCTGGCTGTAGTAAATATGGGAGGTGAAGCTGACGGCGATGATTCTGTCGTAGAAGAAAAAGTTGAAAAACCGCAGGTTATAGAAGAGGCAGGAGAAAAAGCTGAAGTTGCAGCCAAATCGGTCGATGACAGTAGAAAATTATCGAATCGGTTTTATTCTCCATTGGTAAAAACCATTGCAAAGGAAGAGAATATTTCGTTGCAGGAGTTGGAAACAATTGAAGGCTCGGGCGCAAATGGTAGAGTTCAGAAAAAAGATATTCTGGATTACATCGAAAACAGAGGAACACAAGGGGTTGCAAAAACACAAGTTGTTCAAAGTTCAGCAGCTGCTCCGGTTGAAAGAAAAGCTCCACCATTAGTAACCGCAGGCGAAGGCGATCAGGTAATTGAAATGGATCGAATCAGAAAACTGATTGCGGATCATATGGTAATGTCGGTTCAGGTTTCGCCGCACGTAACATCAGTGGTTGAAGCAGATGTTACTGAATTGGTGCTTTGGAGAAACAAAAACAAAGAAGCATTTCAGCAGAAACATG
>JBNKOT010000011.1:0-5046 GCA_050294855.1 Draconibacterium sp.
TTTCGTCTGCCCAGCGCGCGTTCTGGGTGGGTTCTTGGATTGTAATAGTTGTTTGCTTTTAACATTCCGACCAAAACAGCTGCTTCATTCAAATCGAGTTGCGCGGGCGATTTCGAAAAAAAACGTTCGGAAGCCACTTCAATCCCAAAAATATTTTCGGCAAACGAAACGGTATTTAAATACATCGCCAGAATTTCTTCTTTGTTGTAAATCCGTTCCAAACGATAAGCAATTATTGCTTCGCGCAATTTATTAATCGGCATCGACAAAGGGCCGTAATTCACTCGGGGAAACAGGTTTTTTGCAATTTGCTGACTGATTGTACTTCCTCCGCCGGAATTGCTTTGCTGCAATAATATCGATTTCACAAAAACGCGTGCCAGCGCAATTTCATCGATTCCGCGGTGTTCGTAAAAACGCGAATCTTCGGTGGCAATTAATGCGTGAATTACATTGGGCGAGATTTCTTCGAAAGTTGCGTAACTGCGATTTTCGACATAATAACGTCCGAGAATTCTTCCATCTTCGGAATAGACTTCAGAAGCCAGCGGATTATTGATCTGATGCAACTGTGATTTTGATGGAACCGGTCCTAAAACTCCTAGAAATACAAGGATAAAAAACAAGGCTCCCAAAAGAAAAAAAACAGCGAATATCTTTCCTGTTATTAAAAGGATTTTGCGTTTTTTATCCGGTTTTTTTGAGGTCTTTTTACGCTTTGTTTCCGGTTTGCGTTTTGCTACTGTTGTTGATTTTTTCTTAGCCACGTCGTAAAAATACGATTATTATTAGCTTCTAACAGAAAGATAACTGAATTGATTTTAAAATTATTGTTCAGAACCCGACTCTTTTCGTGAAGAAGTCTGATTGTGAGAATTTTAAATTTTATCCTCCAAATAATAATTTAAAGAAATACCAGGTCATTATTCCCGAAGCAATTAATTTTAAAAGTGTGCCGGTAAGAAAACCCATAAACGACCCGAAACCTGATTTTAATGCAGCTTTCGATTCTTGTCCGGTCGATAATTCTCCTAAAACTGCTCCAACAAACGGACCAACAATTATTCCGATTGGTGGAAATACAAACATGCCGATTATCAATCCGATAATACTTCCCCAAATGCCACGTTTACTACCACCAAATTTTTTTGTTCCCCAGGCCGGAATGATAAAATCGAGGGCATAAACAATCGCTGTAATAATTAACCAGATAATTAAAAACCGTGTTGAAAACGAATAGCGGCTGGTAAAATGAAGTAAAAGTAAACCAATATAACTCAGCGGCGGACCAGGAATTACAGGCACTACACAGCCTAAAATTCCGGCGATAATAAAAATGATTCCAAATCCGATTAATACAAAATCCATTTAAAAGGCGTTTTAGTTAAATTGTAAAAATAGCAAACCACAGATCAATTCATTTTAAATTTCGATGAACGGCCGATTATTTTCGGTTTTTGCGCTTCCATTTTATGCTAAGAAAATAAATGAGCAAAACCGATAAACCCATCACCAAGGCACTGGTGTAGTACAAGTCTTTCTTCTCCATTAAATAAATCGGGTGCGTTTGAATGACATCCCAATACATGATGGAAAGTAGTACAAGCGTATTATTAATCGAATGTCCTAAAATTGCCAGCAGAATACTATTGGTGCGGAGTACAATCCAACCCAATAAAAGTCCTAAAAGAAAAGTTGCGGGGAATTGCCATGGATTTAAATGAAAAAGAGCAAACAACAATGCCGACATTATTACCGCCACAAAACCATTGTAGTTTCTTTTAAAACCGTGAAGAATAAGTCCTCTGAAAATCAGTTCTTCAACAATTGGAGCAACAACAGCGACTTTCAGAAATGCTCCCCACCAACCAAAATCGCCTTCAAATATTTTACTGAAAAGCTCCCAAAACCAGGGTGGAGCAGGAATGTGTTTTTCGAGAAAAATATTGGCAATTTCGAGTAAATTATGTGCAGCCCAAAAAAATGTAACGATCGGAATCAGCAATAAAGGATTAAAAAGTTTTAGAGGAAAAATTTCGAATAGCGGCGCTTTTGATTTTCGAAATCCATAATAAAGGATAAAAAGTGTGGAGCCAACTCCCAACGCAATCTTTTTAAACGGATTGTAAAGGAAATCGGTACCGTTGTAATAATCGTAGAGTGCCAGCGGAAAATCGACGATGGTTTGTATAAAAGTGTACAAAATAATCAGGTGAATGGCTTGAAGAATTGTAGGATAATATTTTTGACGGATTTCATTCATTTCAATAAAATAAAGATAATCTTTTTTATTTGCCACCACTGTTTTGGAAATAGAAAAGTACAATCGCGGCACATACAATACTAACTGTTAGCGTTTGCTTGTACCGCTCTGAATGAAAAATATCGTTGCGCCAAATAGCTGTAAGTCACAACAATTATTGTGACAACGATTTTAGAAAATGTGGCAAACCAGCCAAAATATTCAACAAATAATTTCAGGAAAATATAATTTAAAAGAATGGAACCAGCAACGCTTAATCCGTAACGGAAAAGCTGGATTTTTCCCTGCAATTGGGAGGCGGTAAACGTCACATATTTTGCCAAAAGAAAACCGCTTGTAAAGGTAATTGGGAAAACCAGCAAAAAAGCAGCGATGTGCGAACCGATGGCTACAAAACCTAATTCTACAATTTGTTTGTCGAGTATAAAACGATAAAAAATAAAATATAGTGCAATATCTAATATTGTATTTGCACCGCCGGTTGCAGCGTACCTAAAAACTGTTTTAGGCATAAAATGCAAGAATGGAAAATAAAACCAATCGACAATTCGAATGATAATTCCACCGGTACTTTCCAAAAAATTTCTCATTTTTTACAATCCTGTTTAACGTTTGCAAAGAAACAATTATCTCTCGAAAATAAAAGTTTTACAGTCCGGGAGATTTGCGTAGTTCCTTTTTTTGTCCGAGGTGTTTTTTGCTTTCCAGACGTTTTAAACGCGATGCTTTGGTGGGTTTGGTTTTTATTCTGTGTTTTTTGGGTTGAAGCGATTTTTCAAGCAAATCGAAAAATTTTTCGCTTACTATTTCGCGATTGCGCCACTGCGTGCGTTCTTCCTGCGAAACCAAAAATAACTCGCCTTCGGCATTGATTCTGTTTTTAAGTTTGCTTGCGATTTTTCGTTTTTCCGACTCGTTTAAAAACTGAGAATTGACAAGCGAAAAACGAAGCTCGACTTTTGTATTTACTTTGTTTACATTTTGTCCGCCGGCGCCGCTGCTTCGTGTAGCCGTAAGTTGAATTTCGCTTAAAAGTTGTTTTCTTCGATGTTCAGAAAGTTGCATGATTACCCGTTTTTACTAATGTTCTCCAATTTTTTCAAATCGAGGATTTCCACATTTTTCCCCGAGAGTTTAACCACTTTTTCTTTTTCGAATTCTTTTAAGAATTTGATCGCACTTTCGGTCGAAATCGAAGCAAAATCAGCCAGATCTTGTCGGGTCAGAAATTGAAAAATATTTATTTCAGAATAATCGTCGTCGGCTAAATAAAGTAAGGAAGAAGCCAGTTTACCACGCATTTGTTTATACGAAACATTTTTGATGATCTCGAGTAAATGTTTTTCTTGCCGGTAATTTTTTGAAGTTACGGCCAATGCAAAACCAGGGTTCTCAACAAGAATTTCTTTTAGGCTTTCTTTTTCGATCATACAAATTTCGGCATTGGTTAAAGCCTGTGTCGAATAAGTATGAACAGGTTCGCCAAAAACAGAAGAAAAGGCCAGAAAATCGCCCGGTTTCGAAATGCCGATATTAATTTGTTTGTCGTAACCGGTTTGTAAATAAACTTTTACGAAACCACTGACCACATAAATAACATAAGGTGCAAAGGCTCCTTGTTTAAAAATATTTTCACCTTTTAAATAATTTACACGGGTTTTATGCTCGTTCAAATTGGTGAAATTCTCCAATCGGCCATCGTCTTTTTTATTGTCAAAATCGCTCATTCTAATAAAACTGCTTCTATAAATGAACTCCAAAATTATCATTTCCATCAATAAAAACAGGTCTTTTAGTCATAAAACTATGGTTTGATAGAAAAATACCTATAATACTTTAGTTGGTCGACTGCCAGACTTCAACGTGTTTTTCTGGCACAATATATATTGAGCTGCTACTTTTGTTGCAGATATTAAAAACAAATGAAACGGGTAGCAATTCCAATATCAGAAAACAAATTGAGCGAATATTTCGGAGGATGTAACTATTACGAAGTATTTCAGATCGATGGTAAGAAAATTAAAAAGCAGGTTTTTGAAGTTCCTCCGGTAAAAGATATCCTGGAGTTGCCCGAATGGCTTTATAAACAAGGAATAACCGATGTTATTGCTTTTAAAGTGAACCGCGATATTATTTCGCTTTTTGCTTCAAAAAAGGTGAATTTGTTTATTGGAATTCAAGTAGAATCGTCCGAAAAACTAATCAATGATTATTTAAACGGGCGCCTGGAATCGGATAAAAGTATCATCAAAGAATTAACAAATTAGAATATTAATAACTTTTAAAATCATATTAAAATGAAATTATTACAAACAGGATTACAGGAATTTGAGACAGCAGCAGAATTGGAAAAATTCATTAACGAAAACGAAAATGTAATGGTTTGTTGTGGTCGGATGGGACCAATGTGTTTGCCCGTTTACGACGTAATGGAAGAGTTGGAAGAAGATCGTACCAACGTAAAATTTGCTGTAATGGCTTTCGATAATCCCGAAGCAGCAGTAATTCGAAATGCACCTGAATGTCGTGGTTTTATGGGATTACCATTTACTATGTATTATAAAGGTGGCAAAGTGGCACATGCAACTTCAAGCATCCAAAACATGCAGCAAGTGAGTAGTATACTCGATGCACAGTTTGGAAACTAATAACCTGAGTTCGATATAAAATTAATGGCTCAAATCGCGTATAAATATTGAGTTTCAAGGACTGTTTGCGAAAGCATAGCGGGCTATGGTAAGCAAATATGACGCAGAAAATCGGTATTTATAAGTGAAATTCAT
>JBNKOT010000012.1:0-1608 GCA_050294855.1 Draconibacterium sp.
AAATAAAATGAAAAAAAAACAATCACCCGAAAATTCGATTGACCGCAGAACTTTTATTGGTGGTGTTTCAACGGCAGCAATTGGATTGACAGTTGTTCCGTCTCATGTTCTTGGAGGCAAACATATCGCGCCCAGCGATAAAATTAATGTTGCTTACATTGGTTTGGGAACACAGGGTTTGCGTCAGCTTTCAGACATCATTCAGCTTCCTGATGTGCAAATGATTGCCGTTTGCGATCCGCAACGTAAAGCCAATAATTACTATGATTGGGATCCAAACAGTCTTCGAAACAAAATGCGAAAACTAATCGGAAAACCCAATTGGAATACCGGAGGAAGTAACACCATTCCGGGTGGTTTAGATAACGGAAAGGAAATTGTGGATTCCTATTACGAAAAAACCGGTGCAAGTTATAAATGCCACGCTTACACCGATTTCCGCGAATTATTTGCAAAAGAAAAAGACCTCGATGCGATCCAGATAATGACACCCGACCATTTGCATGGTTTAATCGCAACTGCAGCTTTAAAACGCGACATTGCAGTTTCGGTGCATAAACCGTTGTCGAATCGTTTATTGGAAGGAAAAAAAGTATTTGAGCTGGCACACGAATCGAAAGCAACCACGCATTTATTGCCCTGGGATTCGAATGGCGAAGATATGCCCAAAATAATGGAATGGATTAACAACGGCGAAATTGGTGATTTGCAGGAAGTACATAATTGGTCCTTCCGACCGGTTTGGCCGCAATATGCAAAGCTACCAACCAAAACGCCAAAGGTGCCCGATGGATTTGAATGGGATTTGTGGCTGGGACCTGAAGCATCGCGCCCATATCATCCACATTATACAAACATGGTTTTCCGTGGCTGGTACGACTTTGGCGGAGGTTCAATGGCCGACATGGGGCATTATAGTTTATGGAGTGTTTTCGAAGCTTTGAAGTTGGGCAAACCAACGATTATCGAACCCAATTTTAATCATGTGTGCGACATTAGCGAAAAAGGAACTGCTTTTAAAATCAATAACGATTTTAGTTTCCCATTTGCGAGTTCTGTGCGTTTTAAATATCCGGCAGTTGAAAGTCGTCCTGCAATCGACTTGATCTGGTACGATGGTGGAATGCGTCCGCCTGTACCAACAGAATTTTACGATCAGGGGATTGAATTTCCATCGGAAGGAATGATGTTTAAAGGAGATAAAGGGACAATTATGACCCGGGGATTTAAAGCAGAGAATCCGTATATTTTATCAAAAGGAGTGCAAAAAACCGAAGAAATTTCTGCTGCAGCAGGAGCAGTGAAAGTTCCGGGTATTAAACGTTTTATTGATGGGGTAAAAGCTGGTAAACAAATTGATGGAAGTTTCCGTCAGGCATGGCCAATTACAGAAGCGGTGAACTTGTATGCAACTGCACTTCGTTCGCATAAAACGTTATTTTACGATGCTGATAAAATGCAAATCAGCAACGATAAAAAAGCCAACGAATACCTCGATCGGAAATACCGAAAAGGCTGGGGATTGGGGGAAGTTTAAAGTCTAATGTATAAAGTCTGAAGTTGCAGGTTACAAGTTGTAGGTTCAAGTTGAAAGAAAAAAATATCCTG
>JBNKOT010000013.1:0-9191 GCA_050294855.1 Draconibacterium sp.
TGGTAGTAACGGTCGAAACCGGCCACCATTAACAATTGTTTAAACACCTGTGGCGATTGTGGAAGAGCATAAAATTCGCCTTCGTTCATTCTCGATGGAACCACAAAATCGCGTGCACCTTCGGGAGTCGATTTGATTAAAACCGGAGTTTCGGTTTCAATAAATTCTTTATCGTTTAAATAGCTGCGAACCGCATGTGCCATTTGTGAGCGCAAAACTAAATTCTTGCGTACAGCGTTTCTGCGTAAATCCAGATAGCGGTATTTCATACGAAGTTCGTCACCACCATCTGTATCATCCTGAATGGTAAATGGCGGATGTTCGGCTGAATTTAAAACAACAATTTCTGAAAGTGCAATTTCTATTTCTCCTGTTGGAATGTTTTTATTTTTGCTCGAACGTTCGCGAACTGTTCCTTTTGCCTGAATTACAAATTCTCTGCCCAACTCCATTAATTGTTTGGCTACCTCTTCGTTTGTCTCTTCATCTATTACAAGTTGTGTAATTCCGTATCGGTCGCGTAAATCAATAAACGACATTGCCCCTAAATCACGAATTCTTTGAATCCATCCGGCAAGGGTAACCTCGCTGTTTACATTATCAATCCGTAGTTCGCCACAAGTATGAGTTCTGAACATGATATATTTTTTTAATTTGGTTGCGAAAATAAGAAGATTTTAGCAATTTCGTTCGCTTAAATCTCATGTTCAACATATCTTTTTAATTATTCGCTTAAAAATATTTTATGATCGAACCATTTAATGATGAGTATTTTATGAAAAAGGCTTTTTCGGAAGCATTGGTAGCTTTCGAAAAAAATGAAGTGCCGGTTGGAGCGGTGGTGGTTTCGAATGGTAAAATTATTGCCCGGGCGCACAATTTAACCGAAACATTAAACGATGTAACGGCGCATGCCGAAATGCAGGTAGTTACCGCGGCTGCAAACTTGTTGGGCGGCAAATATTTGAACGACTGCGTTTTGTATGTTACGCTCGAACCTTGTACGATGTGTGCAGGTGCGTTGGCCTGGTCGCAAATCAGCAAAGTTGTTTTTGGAGCTTACGACGAAAAACGCGGATATAAAAAATTTGCGACAAATGCCTTTCACCCCAAAACTGAAATTGTGGGAGGAGTTTTGGAAGTTGAATGCGCTGAACTGATGCAAGAGTTTTTTAAACAAAAAAGATAAATCCTGAACTAAAGATTAAAAATGATTGAAACGAAACGATTGATATCTTTAGACGCATTTCGCGGATTTACAATCGCTGCAATGATAATGGTAAATAATCCTGGAAGCTGGAGTCATGTCTACGAACCGTTTTTGCACAAAGCCTGGAACGGACTTTCGCCAACCGATTTAATTTTTCCATTTTTTATTTTTATCGTAGGTGTTTCCATTGTGCTAGCTTACACAAAACGTATGAAAGCCGGAGTGGACAAAGCGCCAATGTTAAAAAAAATAATCATTCGTTCGATCAAAATATTTGCAATTGGTATACTTTTATGGTTGTTTCCAAAATTCGATTTCGAAACAATTCGGTATGCCGGTGTATTACCCCGAATAGCAATTGTATTTTTGGTTTCAGCCATCTTGTTTTTAAATACAAAATGGAAATCTCAGGCAATTGTTGCAGCAATTTTATTGATCGGTTACTGGCTGGCGATGGTTTTGATTCCAACGCCTGGCTATTCGGAGCCAATGTTAGAACCGGGCGTAAATTTGGCTGCCTGGATCGATGGACAATTTCTTCCCGGTTATTTATGGGAAGAAACCTGGGATCCGGAAGGAATTTTAAGCACGCTACCGGCCATTGCCACAGGGATAACCGGTATGTTGGCCGGTCATTTAATTGTTAGTGAAATGCAACAGGAACGAAAAATTATAACACTCTTTTCGTTCGGATTTTTTGCCTTGATTATTGGCTTTTTCTGGAATTATGCTTTTCCAATCAATAAAAGTATCTGGACCAGTTCGTTTGTTATGGTGACTTCAGGATTGGCAGCGATGCTTTTGTCGGTTAGTATTTATTTTGTCGATGTTTTAGGGAGAACACGGTTTACAAAACCCGGAATTATTTTTGGCTCGAATGCAATTACTGTTTATGTTTTATCTGATGTGTGGGGGCAGTTGTTTTATCGGACAAATATTTTTGGGAACAGTATGAATGTTCATTTTTTAAACTTTTTTGAAAATGTTGGATGGAGTTTAAAATTCGGAAGCTTTTTGTTTGCTTTTCTTTTTATTTGCTTCAATTTTATTCCGGCCTGGTTATTATATAAGAAGAAGATTTTTATCAAATTATAAACCAAATTTTAACCAACTACTAAAACTATTGAATCCAATTGCTTCGGCAGATTTGATTTAAATGCTAGCGGCATTTTTCGATTTTTATCAAAAAATTTCTAAACTAAATTATTTATCGCCTTATTTGTATTCAGGCAAACAGAAAAACAAACGAATGCCTTTATTGTGGTTGTTTGTATCAATATTTATGAAATGGTCTTATGAGATATTTCGGATTTATCGTATTTGTTATTTATTCATTTTCATCCGTTGGGCAGTGTATTAAAAATCCCACAGACTTTTCCGATTGTAATTTTACGGCAGTTGCACACCGGGGATACTCCGAATTTTATCCCGAGAATACTTTAGTTGCAATCGAAGAAGCTTTTAAACGTGGAATTAAATTTTGTGAGATTGATGTTGCAATATCGTCCGATAATATTTATGTGCTGCATCACGATCCGTATTCAATTGCAAGAACAACCAATGGTTCAGGAACTATCTCAAACAATCTTTTTAACGATTTAAATCTTCTTGATGTGGGCTTCTGGAAAGCGTCCTATTTTTCCGAAACTAAAATGCCAACTTTGATTGAGGCTTTAAATCTTGCAGAAAAATACGACGGATATCTTTATCTCGATATCAAAGGTTTTAATCCTGAATTAATGGCGAATTCGCTTGCTCAATCAGATGCAGATCCTACAAGAATGCTCCCTGCGATTACATCACTCGAATCGGCAATAGATTTTCGCAACTACTGCCCGAATTCAAACTGGGTGTGGTTTGGTGCAAATCCTGAAAATTTGGAAGACGATAATTGGTACAATGAAAGGATTAATTTGGGATGCAAATTTTTTGAACTTGCCGAAGATGAGGTTTTTCAGGATATTGAGTGGTTTTATGTCTATCGCGATAAAGTACATGAGAATGGGGGAAAACTTTGGGTTTACACAATAAACAACGAAGAAAGAATAAATACTTTGGCAGAAATGGGCGTGGACGGTGTGGAAACCGATCGTCCGTATGTTGCTCAGTTAAAGTGCTGTGGATTCGACCCGCCATCTTTATATCCAAGAAAAGTAACTACCGGTAATTGGAACTTTGAAAAATTGAGTTTGGAAAGTACCGGTGTTGGTTCGATGCTGGATAAATTTTCAAGCGACGGAGCTACGGTTCAGGAAATTGTTTTTGGAAATACCACCGAAATGGGGCTTCCATTAATCGAAGGGAAAGAGTCGAAAATTGCAAAAATCCCGGCCTATAATCCATCAAATGGGTTGTTTGCTTTCGATAATTTTATGATGGAAGATTCTGGTTCTGTGGATTATACTTATTCAGTTATTCTGGATATTTTTATTCCATCGGTTCATAAAGGAAATTACATTGCATTGATTCAGACTAATCCGGATAATTTAAACGATGCGGATTTTTTTATAAATCCTGAAGGCGCGCTAGGAACCAACGACGATTATCACGGCAACTTTAATTTTGATAGTTGGCAGCGGGTTCTTTTTGTTTTGAACGGAAATAAAGTGCAGAAATATTTAAATGGTGAATTTCTTGGTGAAACAATTGTTGATGGTGGGCGCTGGACAGCTTTTAACAACATGGCATACCATGGCAAACACGGGATTTTACTTTTTGCCGATGACAATACTGAAACCGCCGAATTGTACGTTAGTGCCATACAACTTAGAAATTATGCAATAGGTAGCGATGAAGCGCAAAAACTTGGAAGTCCGAAAGCAGATGGCATTCCATTAACCAATGCTAACTTGTATACAACCGGAATCGAAAATCTGGAAATGGAACTGATTGATTGGGAGCAACAAACTATTTTTATCAAACCCGCAGAAGGTTCTTTGAATGACGTATACAATTACAATTTACAACTGAGTTACGGTGCAACTGCTGATATTCCTTTAAAAGGTACTTTTAATTTTTCGAACGGAGAAAAATCACTAACTGTAAAAGCGGAAGATGGATCTACCAAAAACTGGGTAATTTGCCGGCAGATTCCTACCAATTCTCCTGTCGATCTTGCACAAAATCAGATCAGATATTATCCAAATCCGTTTACCGAAATTGTAAATATGGAGTTGAAAGAGCCCGGATTTTTTACGCTGTATAATTTGAATGGACAATGTTTAGTGCAAGAAGAATTTACTAAGGGGTTTCATCAAATTAACTTGAATGAGCTGCAATCGGGTACCTATTTTTTAAAAGTAATTTCAGGTTCGGGAGAGATTAGCAGCGGAAAAATAATTAAGCAATAATTGACTGGATTTCTATTCTTTTTCCAGTATTTCAAATCCAATTTTCTTTAAATCTTCCCAAAAATTCGGGTACGATTTTGACACCACCATCGGATCCTCGATTTTTATGTTGAATCCGGCCAGAACCATCGGTGCAAAAGCTAGTGCCATACGATGATCGTGATAGGTTTTAATCAATGGATTTTCTTCTTTTAAGTCTGAATGAATTTCGCCATCCCAGGCCAATTCGCCATTTGCGGGTTCAGTTAGTTTTGCTCCAAATCTTGCCAGCTCATTTTGTAGTGCGGCAATTCGGTCGGTCTCTTTAATTTTTAAGGTTTTTAGTCCGGTAAAATGAAAAGGGATTTTTTTTGCTACACACAAACAGGCCATCGTTTGTGCCACATCTGGATTTTCGATAAAATCGAGTACCAATTTTTTGGGCGTCATATTTTCTTTTTTTGTAAGTAAAACGCCCTCTTTTTTTTGCCTTGAAATCACACCAAATTGTTCGAACCAACTTGCAATATCGGCGTCGCCCTGTAAACTTTTTAATTCCAGATTTTCTAACAGGATTTCGCCGCTTTCCACCAGCGCTAAAATCTGAAACCAGTACGAAGCACCCGACCAGTCGGCTTCAACCGTAAAGTCGATGGGTAAATAATGTTGCTCCGAAACAAAAATTTCATTTTCGTTCCATTCATATTGAATGCCAAATTTCGCCATCAATTCAAGCGTGAGTTTAATGTACGAGCGCGAAGTAATTTCTCCTTTTAATTTAAGAGTTAACCCATTCGAAAGTGTTGGTGCAATTAAAAGCAAGGCCGAAATGTACTGGCTCGAAATGCTTCCGTCTAACTCCAGCGTTTTTCCGCTTAAATTTGAACCGAATATTTTTAATGGCGGAAATCCGTCGTTTTTTAAATATGTAATTTGTGCACCAAGTGAATTCAAAGCATCAACCAAAATCGAAATCGGGCGTTGCTGCATCCTTTCCGATCCGGTAACTTCCCATTCTCCAACAATTTTTGCCAAAAAAGCAGTCAGAAAACGCATGGCAGTTCCGGCATGCCCGATGTCGAATTTATTGGTATTCGAAGTTAATGCTGCGGCCAAAACTTTGGTGTCGTCGCTGTTGGATAAATTCCGGAGCGGGTAGGGACTGTAATTTAGTGCATTGATGATTAGTGCGCGGTTGCTAATACTTTTCGAGGCAGGAAGCTGAATACTTCCGCTTATGGTTTTTGTTGTAGCTGCTATGGAATAGTTCATAATACTTTTCGGTCTTTGTTTTGTATTTATAAACTTCTGAAATAATCGAGTGCTTTAAAAATCAGTTCTTTATCGCAATTCTGGTTGATTTCTATTTTCCCGATTTCGGGAATGAGCGTAAAATTTATACGGCCCGATTCGTTTTTTTTGTCGTGTGTCATCAACTCAAAAAGACGCGTATAATCGCTTTCTTCAATTTTAAAATGTCCATAAATTTCGAGCAGCCAGTTGTTTGTTTTTTCAAGTTCGGCAGCACTCAAACCGCATTTTTCTTTTGAGAGAAAAAGCTCAGCAATCATTCCAAAAGCAACGGCATAACCATGTAAAATTGGCCTTTTTTGTTCCATTGCCAAACTTTCGAAAGCGTGCCCAACGGTGTGTCCAAGATTCAGCGCTTTCCGAATGTTGTTTTCGGTGAGGTCGTTGCTCACAAAATATTCTTTCACATTCACCGAGTGTTCAATAATCTTTTCGAGTAAATCGTAATCGATGTTTTCAATGTCAAAGTTTTCGAGTTCAGCAAGATGATCTGTGCTGTAAATTAATCCGTGTTTGATCATTTCTGCAAAACCCGAAATAAAATTTTCCTGATCGATGGTTTTTAAAAAATCGGTATTGATAATAACTGCCACCGGTTCTTTAAAAGTTCCGACTTCGTTTTTTAATCCGCCAAAATTAATCCCGGTTTTTCCGCCAACCGATGCATCAACCTGCGAAAGCAAAGTAGTTGGCACATTTAAAAAATCGATACCGCGTTTAAAAGTTGTTGCTGCAAAACCGGCCAGATCAGTTAACATTCCACCACCAATATTGATCAGCAGCGATTTTCTGTCGCCACCATTTGCAGAAAGAAATTCCCAGATTGTTGCAACCGACTCGATCTTTTTGTTGCTTTCTCCTGCAGGGATTACAACTTTTTGAATCTTGTTTTTAGTGAAAAAGGTATCGTATTTCGAAACCCAAATTTCGTCGACCGTTTCCTCGGTGGCTAAAAAAACTTTGCCTGCCGGATACTTTACAATCCACTTTTTAAGTTCCTGTTCGAATAAACGACTATAAATTATTTTTGAATAAATCTTTGAATTTCCCATAAGTAGCTGCTAAATTGCGATAAAGTTACAATAAATTTGATTTTGGATATTTTAATCCCAAATTCTCAATTGATTTTTTGAAATTTAATAACGAAGGATGAAACGATCCGGTGAAACTTTCTCAAAATTGGAAGGTGATCATTAGCGAGTTTCATCGATTACCGTTAAAATATACAATTATAAACGGATGAAACTGAACAACAGAAAAAAGGCGACGAAGTTGAAAAGGATATTTTTTATTGCTAGTATAATTATTGCGCTTGTGGCTTTGGTGCTGTTTTTACTCGATTATACTTTTGCAGCATTGGCAACAGTTGGTGTCTTCTCGCTTTGGTTTCTGTATTTTCACGTGGCCGATTATCTGTTTATCGAATTTAGCGACGAAAATGACAAAGTAATTTTGCGCTACTACAAAGCGGTTCGTTTCGGGAAACCATCGTACAGTTCGATCGATTTTCCGCAGTACATGTTACGAAAAGTGTATTTCGAAAATTCGATGTTTGGAAAAATGTCAGATATTACCTTTATCGTAAAAACACAAAAAGGAATTGCGGAATATCCTTCGGTTAGTTTGTCGGCAGTTCCGTTAGAAGACCGGATTAAAATGCAAGATGCCTTGCACGACATCATCGAAAAACATTGATTTCACCGTCTTAATAAATGAATGCTCCCCTAAAATACAAAATTGCACTTTCGCTGGTTCCCGGAATTGGCGGAATTCTGGCGCGAAATTTAGTGGCTTATGTTGGTAGTGTTGAAGGTGTGTTTTCGGAATCGGTAAATGCATTAACAAAAATTCCCGGTATTGGAGAAATTAACGCGAAGCGGATTAAAAAACGGGACGTACTCGAAAAAGCAGAAAAAGAAATTGAATTTGTTGAAAAACACAAAATTGAAACGCTTTTTTATACCGACAGCAATTTTCCGCGACGACTCAAAAATTGTATAGATGCGCCAATCCTTATTTATACAAAAGGGAAAATGAATCTTGATGAACTCCGCATCATCAGTATCGTCGGAACACGGAATGCAACCGATTATGGAAAACAAGTTGTCGACGAATTGATACAACAATTTTCGGAGCGGAATTACCAAATTTTGGTAGTAAGCGGACTTGCCTACGGGATTGACATTCAGGCACACAAATCTTCATTAAAATATAAACTCCCAACTGTTGGTGTGGTTGGTCATGGATTGGATCGTTTGTATCCATCGCTTCATAAAGAAACTTCACGAAAAATGATCGAAAATGGTGGACTTGTTTCCGACTTTCCAAGTGGAACAAAAATCGATCCTTCCAATTTTATTCGTCGAAACAGAATTATTGCCGGGCTTGCAGATGCCACGGTGGTGGTAGAATCGGCGCATAAAGGAGGTTCGCTTGTAACTGCCGATATTGCATCGTCGTACAATCGCGATGTATTTGCTTTTCCGGGCCGGGCCGGCGATATTTATTCGAAAGGATGCAACGACTTGATTCGAAATAACGGCGCAACACTAATCAACGGCATCGACGATCTGGAATATTTTATGGGATGGGAAAACAATGTCAAAACAAAAAATATTCAATCGTGTTTGTTTGTCGAACTCGACGAACTCGAACAAAAAATTGTGGACTTGCTTCGGAAAGAAGGCGAACTTTTTATTGATCAGATTTCGGGTGAGCTGGAATTGCCAACCAGTCGTGTTTCGACACTGCTTTTAAACTTAGAGTTTAAAAATGTGTTAGTAACAATGCCGGGGCAAATGTATAAATTGAAGTAAATGAAAGCTTTTGTTACTTTTGAGGCATAATTAACAATGGAATGAGAACTACATTCGAAGAACTAAAGATTGCCAAGTCGATTTTAAAATCGTTAGACGATATTGGTTTTGTTGAACCAACACCAATTCAACTGCAGGCGATTCCGAAAATAAATTCGGGAGCAAATATTGTTGGAGTGGCACAAACCGGTACCGGAAAAACGGCAGCTTATCTTTTACCGCTTCTTACAAAACTGCGAAAACCTGAAGGGAAAGATCCACGGGTTGTAATAATTGTACCAACCCGCGAGCTGGCCATTCAGGTTGGCGAAGATATCGCTGAATTTACGGCTTATTCCGAGTTACGTTCGGCTGCCATTTTTGGAGGAATTGGTTGGACAAAACATGCAGCTTTGCTTGAGCCAGGAATCGATATTTTGGTGGCTACTCCGGGTAGAATGTGGGACTTGTATCAGGCCGGTGCACTCGTATTAAAAAAGGTAAAATACCTGGTAATTGATGAAGCTGACCGAATGCTAGACATGG
>JBNKOT010000014.1:0-1880 GCA_050294855.1 Draconibacterium sp.
CCGGCACAAGGTCCGAGAATTGCGGATATTTGGGGAATTACGCCCGACGAAATTACATTGTTGTAAAAAATGTCGGCGTAACCGGCCAAGCTTTCAACACCTTCCTGAATCCGTGCACCGCCCGAATCGTTCAATCCAACAAGCGGCGCTCCCATTTTTAATGCGAGTTCCTGAATTTTTACAATTTTGTCGGCATTTGCTCTACTTAGCGAACCACCAAAAACTGTAAAATCCTGCGCAAAAACATAAACCAAACGGCCATTTACTTTTCCATAACCGCTGATTACACCGTCGCCTAATATTTTATTATCCGCCATTCCGAAATCATAATTCCGGTGGGTCATTAATTTGTCGATTTCGGTAAAAGTTCCGGGATCGAGTAATTGTAAAACCCTTTCGCGAGCGGTTTTTTTACCGGCGGCATGTTGCTTTTCTTTGCGTTCTTTACCACCGCCAATTTCGGCAGCTTTGTTGTACTCTTCAAGTTGGCGGTATTTAGCTTTTAAATCCATATTATTCTTCAATTAGATCCAATTCAATTAAAATCTGGTTTCCTTCTATTGTAGCTTCGTTTTTAACGTTCACTTTTTTCACAATTCCTTTTTTGGGTGCTTTGTATTCGCTCTCCATTTTCATTGCTGAAATAATGATTACTGTTTCGCCTTCCTCAACCAGGTCGCCTTCTTTTACAAGTATTTTTACAACTTTTCCGGGCATTGGCGAAAAGATATTATTCTCTTTTGAATCGAAACCGTTTGCTCCGCGGTTCATTAAATAACGGGCTTCGGCATCAATTACTTCCAGATCGTAAGATTGATAAAGTGTGTAGGCCGTATATTTTTTATGATCTTTGAGAGGAACCAATTCAATGTTGTACGAATGTCCACTTTCTAAAATCGAGAAAGTTCCGTCGGCGGTGTGCATTAAATCTACATTGTAAATTTTGCCGTCGACTTCGATCTCAAGAATATTTTCGTTCTGATTAAGTAGGTTAACCCAGGCGGTTCTGTCGCCTATTTTTATTTCTACTGCCATATTACTTTTTAAAAGTTGTTAATGTATGGAATCTTTTTCCAGCGACTTTGTGCCGGAGTAAACTCTTTGATGTTTTCTTCTGTTTTTCCGAGTTTATCCATATAGTCGATAAAGGCGGCAATAATTACCATGTCGGTATTTTCGGTTTTTAACTCAGACGACATTAATTGTTCGCGATTTTTTTCGATAAAATGAGTATCGTAATTTCCTGCGATAAAATTCTCGTTGTTCATTACTCTTTCAAGCATTTTAATCGAAGTTTTTACTCCGGTAATTTTATACTCGTAAAGTGCACGTCGCATTCTTCGAATTGCTTCATCGCGGGTTTTCCCCCACACGATAAGTTTCGAAATCATCGGATCGTAAAAAATTGGAATTTCGTAGCCTTCGTAAACATATCCGTCGGTGCGTACTCCTAATCCAAGTGGTTCAGAAATTTTATAGACTTTGCCAGAGCTCGGCATAAAATTATTATCCGGATCTTCGGCATAAATTCTACATTCGATCGAATGTCCTTTTTGCGAAAGGTCTTCTTGTTTAAAACTGAGCGGCAAACCTTCAGCAACACGAATTTGCTGATTCACTAAATCGATTCCGGTCACACGTTCAGTTATTGGATGTTCAACCTGCAACCGAGTATTCATTTCGAGGAAATAGTAGTTCAGATCGTTATCCACAAGAAACTCGATGGTGCCGGCTCCAATGTAATTTACCGCTTTTGCGGCATCGACCGCAGCTTTTCCCATTTCATCGCGAAGTTTTTGTGTCATCAATGGCGAAGGTGTTTCTTCGATCATTTTCTGATGCCGGCGTTGCACCGAACATTCTCTTTCAAAAAGATGTAC
>JBNKOT010000015.1:0-14919 GCA_050294855.1 Draconibacterium sp.
GCAATTCACCGTCTGGCAGCTTTAATGGATAACCAAATTGAATTGGTTTGTGGCTGCTTTAGTGTCGATCCAAAAATTTCAAAAGAGTCGGGTAAACTTTACTTTCTGCCGGAAGATCGTGTCTACGAAACCTTTCAGGAAATGTTTGAAAAAGAAGCAAAACTTCCGGAGGGTGAGCGAATGGATTTTGTGTCGATTGTAACGCCCAACTTTGTTCATTTTGCGCCTGCAATGATGGCCCTTGAAAATGGATTTAATGTGGTACTCGACAAGCCAATTACTTTTACGCTCGATGAAGCATTACAACTAAAAGACAAAATTGAAGAAACCGGACTAACGTTTGCATTAACACATACTTACTCCGGTTATCCGGCTGTAAAACACGCTAAAAAAATGGTTGCCGACGGCGATTTCGGAAAAATCAGAAAAATATATGTTGAATATCCGCAAGGATGGCTGTCGACAAAACTCGAAGACACCGGCAATCCGCAAGCATCGTGGCGCACCGATCCTAAACGTTCGGGGAAAGCCGGGGCGATGGGCGATATTGGTACACACGCACACCATTTGGCCGAATACATTACCGGTTTGAAAGTAACCGAACTCTGCGCCGAATTGAATGTTTTTGTTCCTAACCGTTTGCTGGATGATGATGGTGCAGCCTTGCTTCGTTTCGACAATGGAGCAAAAGGAGTTTTAGTTGCAACACAGATTGCAGCAGGCGAAGAAAATGCAATAAAAATCAGGGCGTATGGCGATAAAGGTGGGTTAGAATGGGCACAACACGAACCCAATTCACTCATTCTGAAATGGGCCGATCAACCCATGCAGGTTTTACGAGTAGGAACAAGCATGAACAGTGAAGTTGCTGCACATAACACCAGAACGCCGGGCGGGCATCCCGAAGGATACCTCGAAGCATTTGCCAACATTTACCGCAATTTCTCGCTAACGGTTCGAGCAAAAGCAAACGGCGAAACTCCAACTGCCGAAATGCTCGATTTCCCGGGAGTTGAAGATGGAATTCGTGGTATGCAGTTTATCGACACAGTAGTGAGAGCAGGATACAACGACGAAGTAAAATGGCTAAAATTTGGTGAATAACCGGAATATATTCCTTCAATGTTTTTTTGTCCCTCTTCATAAAGGGGACGAGCGAATCGGAGGCGGTCGTTAAACTTTTTTCTTTGAACTTAAAACTTAAAACATTTAAATATGGCAAGACCAGTAACACTTTTTACCGGACAATGGGCCGATCTTCCCATTGAGACCATGTGTCAGAAAGCACAGGAATTTGGCTACGATGGCCTGGAACTTTGCTGTTGGGGCGATCACATGGAAATCGACAAAGCCGATCAAGCGTATTGCGACGAAAGAAAAGCCCTGCTCGAAAAATACGAACTCAAATTATTTGCCATCTCAACTCATTTGGTAGGACAGTGTGTGGCCGATAACATCGACGAGCGTCATAAAAGTATTGTTCCCGATTACATTTGGGGCGACGGCGATCCCGAAGGCGTTCGTCAGCGTGCTGCTGCGGAAATGATAAAAACTGCAAAAGTGGCAAAAATGCTTGGGCTCGATACAGTCATCGGTTTTACCGGTAGTCCGATCTGGCATTTACTTTATTCTTTTCCACCGGTTTCTCCCGAAATGATTTCGGATGGCTATAAGAACTTTGCCAATCGTTGGAAACCAATTTTAGATGAATACCAAAAACTGGGTGTAAAATTTGCACTCGAAGTTCATCCTTCAGAAATTGCTTTCGATATTCACACCGCTCATTTGGCTTTAAAAGCACTCGATAATCACCCGGCTTTTGGATTTAATTACGATCCAAGTCATCTCGGATACCAGCATGTCGATTATGTACGTTTTATCTACGAATTTTCAGATCGTATTTTCCACGTACACATGAAAGATGCATATTGGAGCGATGTTCCGATGGGAGTTGGAGTTTTTGGCGGACACATGGAATTTGGCGATAATCGTCGTTATTGGAATTTCAGAAGTTTAGGTCGCGGAAAAATCGATTTCGAAAATATTATTCGTGCTTTAAACGACATCAAATACAACGGACCACTTTCGGTTGAATGGGAAGACAGCGGAATGAACCGTGAAGCCGGAGCAGAAGAAGCCTGCGATTTTGTGCGCTATTCCGATTTTGCTCCTTCCGATGTCGCCTTCGACGATGCCATGCAGAAAGAGTAGGAAGAAGACCGAAGATAGAAGTCGGAAGTGGAGAGAGAAGAAGGAAAAAAAAATATGGAATTTGAGCTGAAGTTGTAACATGCTTGCACAACGCTAATCGACGAAATATATCTCTGAAAATGAGTTTTTTGAAACTATGAATTTTCATACAACCTGATGAATATGATGGTTGCATTTACAAAAATATCAGATAATAAATAAACTACGGAATTCCGGTTTTGGACTTTCTTCGAACTTCGGACTACGGATTTCCGACTATTTAAAAAAAAATGACAAACAGAAGAAGTTTTATTAAAACAACTACCCTTGCAACTGCAGGAGTAGGATTGGTTGCCGGAATGCCCATGGCAATGAACTCGTGTAAGGGCGCTAACGAAAAACTGGTCTGCGGTTTGATCGGAGCCAAAGGAATGGGCTGGGCCGATTTGCAAGCTTTTCTTAAACAACCAAATACCGAATGTGCCGCCATTTGCGATGTCGATGAAAATGTATTAAATCAGCGAATTGCAAATACTGAAAAAATTCAGGGTACAAAACCGAAAGGATATAAAGACTACCGTAAACTGCTCGAAGATCCTGCCATCGATGTGGTAATAATTGGTACTCCTGATCACTGGCATTGTCTACCAATGGTGGAAGCCTGTCAGGCCGGAAAAGATGTGTATTGCGAAAAACCATTGGGCAACACGATCGAAGAGATCAACATCATGGAACGTGCTGCCAATAAATACGATACAGTAGTTCAAGTTGGAATGTGGCAACGCAGCGACCCGCACTGGCGCGATGCTGTGGAATATGTAAAGTCGGGAGAACTGGGTAAAATCCGCACCGTGCGGACTTGGGCATATCAGGGTTGGATGGAACCTGTTCCGGTAATGCCCGACAGCGATCCACCAGCAGGTGTAGATTACGATTTCTGGTTAGGACCAGCAAAAAAACGCCCGTTTAATCCCAACCGTTTTCATTTTAATTTCAGATGGTTTTACGATTATGCCGGCGGTTTAATGACCGACTGGGGTGTTCATATCATCGACTACGGTTTATTTGGAATGGGTGATCCAACACCAAAATCGATTATGGCAATGGGTGGAAAATTCGCGTATCCTGATGATGCTGCCGAAACTCCAGACACAATGCAAGCTTTGTACGAATTCGACGGACATACCATGTTGTGGGATCACGGAACCGGTATTAATGGTGGTTATTATGGACGTGATCATGGTGTCGGCTTTGTTGGAAACAAAGGAACTTTAGTTGTCGATCGTGGAGGATGGGAAGTAATTCCGGAACAAAAGAGAGGTAAAGATTTGATCAAACGTGTTGATTTGATTAAAGGCACGGGGCAGGGACTCAATTTGCACATGGCGAATTTTATTGACGGTGTAAGAACCCGAAACCGCGATTTAAATGCCAATATTCATGTTGCAGCAAATACCGCGCGTGTAGCCCATTTAGGAAATATTGCACAACGCAGCGGACACCGTTTGTACTGGGACAATGCCAACAGCAAATTTATCGACGACGATCTTGCTAACAGTTACCTGGTTCCGAAGTACCGCGAGCCTTGGAAATTACCTAAAATTTAATCGAAATAACCGATAGCTATTCATACGATCACTTGGAGTGATCGTATGAATACAACCATAAATCAAAGATTCCACCTTTATATAAGAGATGGAATCTTTTTTTGTTAAAGAATTTTCAAAAAATTACCATTCTATCTTCAGCATTTTTTTATCCACTTCGCCATTCACTACAACACAGACTTCTTGCCAATAAATTTAATCGTGATGCGTGAAACAGAAAAATCACTGCACTAATTCAAAACCTTGCAACAAAAAAACAGAATTCCTTATCTTTAAACAAAGTTTAGGATCATGTCAAAAGCACGTCTTTATTACATCGATAACCTTCGTATTTTTTTAATCAGCCTTGTGGTGCTTCTTCATTTAAATATTACTTATGGTACACCGGGCGATTGGTATTACAACGAAGCCGAATCCGGTTTCCCAGAAATAATTATTCAAGCTATGTTTAACATTACCAATCAGGCTTTTTTTATGGGAATGTTCTTTTTTATTTCGGCCTATTTTACAGCAGCATCCATAGAACGAAGACCAATCGGTAAATTTTTGCAGGGACGATTAGTTCGCCTGGGAATCCCCTTAATTGTGTTTTATTTCCTCTTGAATCCTTTAACCAACTTTATTAATTACCGGTTTATACAGCATGAAAGTGTATCGCTATGGGGATTTATCGGTAATCCCCGAACCTGGGGTTTTGGCCCGATGTGGTTTGTTGAAGCCCTGCTGATTTTTACTTCTATTTTTGTTTTGATCCGAAGACTTAAAATTAAAATCAGGATGAAATTTCCCGGTACAAAAACAATTGTAATTGCCGCCATCGTTGTTGGAGTACTTCAGTTTATTATTCGAATCTGGCTTCCGGTTGGCTGGAGTCTTCGTTATACCAATTTACAATTTCCGTTTTTTTTACAGTATATTTTTCTTTTCATTTTTGGAATAATTGCCTGGCAAAACAACTGGCTCGAATCGATTACTTTCAAAACCGGAAAACAATGGTTCATTTTTGCACAGCTGATGATTTTTATTGTTCTGCCACTTCTGTTGTATTTTGGAGGAAAGGAAGATGGTATTGAAAGTTTTACGGGAGGTGTAAAATGGCAAAGTTTTTCGTGGGCAGTGTGGGAACAATTGGTCGGATTTGCGCTAATTATCGGTTTATTTGCGTTGGCAAAAAAATACTTTAACAATCAAAATAAAATCGGAAAACAATTGTCGGAAAGTGCTTACGGTGTTTTTGTTTTTCACGCCCCACTTATTGTTGGTATTGCTGCAGTTTTTGTTCCCTGGAAAATATTTCCACCACTAAAATTTTTGCTGCTTGCCCCTGTTGCACTGATCGTTTCTTTTACTGTGGCATTCCTCATCAAAAAAATTCCGGGAGTAAAAAATATTTTATAAAATATTCAAGGCTTAAAAAAAGGTATTGTATTCACGCTATATTCTATCCTTTTACAATCAACACCATTCTATTTTATTCCAATACATTTATCGAACATTTTGTTAAAAACAACCAGTTTATTTGCAAATTTTCGTACATGTTTCTAAAAATCAAGTCAAAGCAAATAGCTTATCATACTTCAGTATTACGATATTAAGTTGGTTTTACAAAGTTTAAAACGGGTTACATAAGTTTAAAATGCTTTTCCCGAAAAATATAATTATTAAAATATGAATAGAAAACTGCATTTTAGTTCTAATTTTTATGGTTGTCTAAATCAGATTTATAGCTTTGTAGGCGATTTTAACTTAAACCTATAATATCAATGCTGTTAAAGAGCCAATTAGGCTGGATAAGCCTGTTTATTCTGATTTTTACCCTCCCCGAAAAAGCAATTTCGAATATACATTGGGAAACGATTTTTTATTCCGATGCAGTATTTCAATATACCACCAGCAATCAGGGGGCTCCCGATGCCAACTGGCGAAATACCGATTTCGATGATTCGGGTTGGAGCTCCGGCCAGGGTGGAATTGGTTATGACGACAACGACGACAATACAAAAATATCGACTACCAATGCGCTCTTTTTGCGACGCGCTTTTATCATTCAAAATAAAGCTGAAATTATACGCGCCATGCTTAGCATCGACTACGACGATGCATTTGTGGCCTACCTCAACGGACAGGAAATTGCGCGTTCGGCAGGATTATCGGCAGGATTTCCGGGCTACAATGAAATCTCAAGTGTCAGCCACGAAGCGCAAATGTATCAGGGAAGAAATCCAGACGATTTTTTGATCGAAGAACAAAAAGTGGCTCAAGTACTTGTTGAAGGAGAAAATGTACTTGCCATCGAAGTTCATAATTCAAGTACCAATTCTTCCGACATGTCGAGTACAACTTTCTTTTCAGTTGAAGTGGAATCAGAAGTCAACCGTTATTTGCCCACTCCGGAATGGTTTCATGCTCCGGCCGATGTTTTCCGCAGTTCAAACCTTCCGATTTTTGTAATCAATACCAACGGACAACAAATCGTTGACGACCCAAAAATAAATGTCCATTTGGGAGTAATCGATAATGGTCCGGGAGAAAGAAATCACCTCTCCGATCCGTTTAATCATTACGATGGTTTGATCGGAATCGAACTACGCGGAAACTCAACACAGAGCTTCCCTAAAAAACCTTACAGTTTCGAAACCCGTTTGGAAACCGGAGAAAACAACGATGTTTCGCTACTAGGTTTTCCCGAAGAAAACGACTGGATTTTGCGCGCATCTTATTACGATCATACTTTTATTCGCAATCCTCTGGCACACCACATGTCGAGTTTGATGGGAAACTGGTCGAGTGGAAACAAACACTGCGAGCTGATTTTAAATGGTGAATACATGGGCGTTTATATTTTACTCGAAAAAATAAAACGCACCAAAAATCGCCTGAACATTTCCAAACTTAAGGCCGAAGACATAGCCGGCGAAGATTTAACCGGTGGGTACATTTACGAAATTGCCGGACAACACGATGATTTTGGAAATGCGCGCCGACTAAGATATCCAGATATAGAGGATGTGCAGCCCGAACAGCTGGCGTACATCCGAAAATACGACGACGATTTCAGGTGGGTAATGGATCGACTTTCGACCGACGATCCGGCAAGTGTTTACAACGAATGGATCGATGTTCTCTCGTTTGTCGATTACATGCTTATTCAGGAAGCTTCGCGCAACCCCGATGGTTATGGATGGAGTTGCTATTTTCATAAAGATAAAAACGGAAAACTTAAGGCCGGTCCTGTATGGGATTTCGACCAGAGCATGCACAATTCGACTTACCGCGACGGTCAACGAGAATGGGGTTGGAGTATCGATTATCAGCAGTGGCCAGATCCACCGTTTTACGTGAAAATGATTCATGAACCGTACTTTGCCTACCAAATGAAAAAACGTTGGGAAAGTTTGCGCCAGGATAAATTCAGCACCGAAAATCTATTTCATTATGTCGATTCGATTGCCGAAAATCTTTCGGAGGGAGCCGATCGGAATTTTCAACGATGGCCAAATCTGGGCCAGTGGATCTGGCGCGAATTACCCGGATTCGAATTGCTCGACACTTATCCTAAACAAATATACAGTTTAAAAATATGGCTCGAAAAACGTTGGGAATGGATGGACCAGGAGTTGGCAAAAGTTTCTGTGTTTACAGTTGTTGAAGAGGTTCAGAACAACATTAAATTAAACTTGTATCCGAATCCGGCCAGCGATTACATCAATGTTGATTTAACACTTGAATCTAGCGAACCCGTTACGATAAATATCTTTAATAACCTAGGGCAGGTGGTACAAAAAACCAGCGAAGAATTACTTTTCTCTGGTACAAACCACAAACGCATTCAGCTTTCTTCTTCGCTAAAACCCGGAGTTTACATGATACAATTACAAATTGGCAATTCAGCAGTACTTACACAACGATTTATAAAAAGGTGAGAAGTAGTTTGGAGTAGTGAGTAGTGAATAATTAGTCGTTAAATGTAGTTGCAAAAAAGCTGCGAGCTACAAGTATTGAGCTGTGAGCTTTGTAGCTATTTTAGAATTTGTTCCTTCTCCAATTTCTAATCTTGGTTCCTGACTCTTGATTCTTGGTTCTTTTAACTTTTAACTTGATTCTTTCCCCTCCTTCTTCCATCAAGGAGGGGTGGATTTTGTGAGGAACGAACAGAAGACGGGGTGCTTTCAATCTTGCACCACCACCCACAAACAAGTTCGCGTACTCTTCCCTTTTGGGAGGAGAATTTTCGTAGTTCAAAAAATGAATCTAAAAGCATCAACTTTTGACTTGTTCGCTGTAAACTGAGATTAACAACTCAATGCCACGAGCCCAAGCTTGTTTTTAGTACAGAATAAAAGCTACTCCAATTCCAATCCTGGTTCCTGGTTATTGATGCTTGGTTCTTTCGACATACTACACCGCTCGCGCCGATTTGCAATCGGTGTGCCATTCGAGAGAATGGAATCTTCTGATGTTAAAATTTTCAGCCGCTGGCTGAGGTAGGAAGACACATTCGTAGCAAAAGTGGGGCATAGGAAGAAAAAAAATAGAAAAAATGCATTTATAATATCAGCATGAATTGAATTTAATTACTTTTAAATTCTTGTTCAAACAAGCTCATAAAGGAGATTTAAACTAAAAACTTAACCAACATGAAAATTAATATCTTATTACTGTTTGTCTTTTTAATCGTTAGTAGTTTTTCCTACAAAACAGACGATACAAAGCGTAAAATTACCGCTGCAAATAAAATTGAAAAAAAGTCGGAGCAGCTGCGCCATGTCGTTCTTTTCAAATTTAAAGAAGGAACTACTCCTGCTGATATTCAAAAAGTAGAAGCCGCCTTTGTTGCTTTACCTTCAAAAATTGCAGAAATAAAAGATTTTGAATGGGGCTTAAATAATAGTCCCGAAGGATTAGATAAAGGATTTACTCATTGTTTCTTTTTAACTTTCGATAGTGAAGAAGGAAGAGCTGTTTACCTTCCACATCCTGCACATAAAGCTTTTGGGAAGGTGTTAGGTCCGCATTTAGAAGATGTATTGGTATTAGATTATTGGACGAAATAAACCGGAAACTGAATTTTATAGTTGTTTCCCCCCGCTACTGCTTGTTTGCAACGAGGGCTGCACTTCAAGTCGTTTTTAACGACAAAAACCAATCTGTAAAAATGAGTTACAAACGCTTGAAAAATTTTCAACCCTAATCTTTCAACACGCTCTTCCCTGGCTACTATACCTGAAAACTTTTTGTTTTTGTAGCGCGAGCCGCGAGCTTTTTTAAAGTGGTAGAGAACAGTAAATTTGTTTTAAATTGAGTGGTCTTGTATTTCCTAAATGCAACAGAATGAATATTTATTCGTTAACTGAATAAATTGATTCTTTTTACCTTGGTACAACGAAGTATATAATATTTGAAAAATCAAACCAGTTCAACACATGAAAAATTTTATTACCCTTTCTATATTATTGATTTTCATCTCTCTATCTTCCTTTGCAAAAGATACGAATGCATGGAAAAAAGAGAAGAGCCTGGAACAGCAATACCACGTTTTTAAGGACAATCTGAATTTCTGGAATGGTAATTATTTTCTGGACGAAAAACAATTAAACGAGTTTTATGGTGCTTTCAACGATTCTGTTCGCGTTTTAGAACATAAAATATCGGATAAAACAAAAGCGATAAACGCGCTTCAAAATGAATTAAATACAGTTAACGCAGCCTTAGAAAATACAAAGACTGAATTGGAATACAGCATTAAAACCAAAAATGTAATAACCGTTTTCGGACAGAATATTGATAAAAGCATTTATACCTTTTTTATGTCGATGTTAATTCTGGCACTGTTGGTATTTCTGGCCATACTATTCTTTCTCTATAAAAAAAGTAATAAAGTTACCACCAGAACCAGAAAAGAGTATGACGAAATAAAGGAAGAATTCGAAATTCATAAAAAGAATGCGCTGGAACGTTACGTAAAAATAAACATGGAATTACATCATACCCAAATGGAGCTAAATAAAAAATAAGGTGTGAGCGTTGAAAGAAGAAAGTTTTCAGTCAAAGAAATCAGGAGCCCGGAACCAAGACTGAAATCGAAATAGAACTATTTTTGAAGCAGATACAAAGCTCAAAGCTTTTGACTTTTAACTTCTTCTAATTTATTTTTAGGGAAGCGTTTTTCGGAATATATCATTAATAAAATGGCAAAGAACAGGAGGACAATTCCTGCGGCGTAGGTGGTGCCAAAACCCAGGTATTCGTACAACTTAATTCCAATAATTGGAGCAAACAAGGCGCGTGCACCAGTTAAAAACAGATGTACCGATTGGTAGTCGGCTGCTTCGTCGGCTTTGCAAAAATAAGAGCTTCCAATTCCCCATAAAATGGGCATACTTCCCATAAACAAACCGTTAAAAAACACAGCCACCATTAGCGTGTAGTAAATTTTAATGCCATAAATTTCGGTGTAGCTGTTGTAGGTTTCGGTTAATGCAGTAAATAAGATAAACAATAGCAGCGAGCCAAAGGTGATAATTCCAAATCGACGTGGATCGCGTTTGCCAATAAAGCGACCGAAAAATGGTAAAAATACGATAGCAACCAGATTAAATGCATTTTTATAAAAAGCCACACTAGAATAGTTCAGGTGCAGGGCGCGTTCGTAAAATATGGTAATTACGGCATGTGTGCTCATCCAGGCAAAACCATAAAACATAAAACCGATTTCGAGGTGGCGAAAAGCCTTGTTGTTTTTTAGAATGTCGAAAATGCGAAGGAACGACTGCTGAAGAGCTTTCCACAAAGGTGTATCGATAACTTCTTCTTTTTGAACGAATCTGATTTTCGTTAATTGGAAAATGGAAACGATGGATAAAATACCCACAATGGGATAAAAAACTTTGTATGAATTTGGATTCCAATCGAGCAACAAACCGGCGGCGAAAGTAGAAGTTAACATCGCAATTTTTTGTGCCGTTACCGAATAACTAAACAAACGACCAAAATTTTCGTGTTTATAATTGCCTTTCAAATATTGGTTGATGGAGGGAATAACTGCAATTTTTGAAGAAAAATAAAGTAAAAAGATCGCGAGAAAGATGTAGTGGTAAATAACAGGCAGCCCTTGATTTTGACTAACATCGGGGAAAAAAAACAAGCCCACCAACGGCAATTTTGAGTTGATGGCGGTGATCCGCAATAAAATTTTTCGATTGGTATAACGGCGTAAAACTTCGTTGGCCAGCATCGCAAACAAAAACACCACCATACTAAACTGAAACAGGAAAGCAAGTTGTACATCACTCCCTTTCAGCGATTTAATAAAAATAAACTCGGTTAATATCAAGGCACCAGCAGCCACCCCTTCGATGCTGCTATAAAACAAATGCAACTTCAAAGTAAGGCGTTCCTGTGGGTCTAAATTTTTAAAAATCCGCATGTTTTTGTTTGAATCCTCAAAAGTAAGAATCTTTTAAGAAATGCAGTACGAAATGCAAAATCCGTAATGGAACGCGATTTACTTGAGCAACCGCGAGTATCTATCACCGGGTGACTTTAAGTTCACTTGGTGAATAAGGCCTAGCTTGTAAATCATTCAACCGGATAAGAAAGTAAACAGGTGAATTTTAAGAAGAGATTTCATATTTTTAAAGCGAAGGAATCTGTTTTCCTCTAAATGATCTCTGAACAACTTTATGATTCAATCGGGTAGTTTAATATATTTGCTTTAATGATTGAGTTTCCCGATCCGAAATTAGCAGACGACGATGGACTGATTGCCCAGGGAGGAGAACTTTCTCCTGAATATTTATTATCGGCCTATTGTCAAGGCATTTACCCTTGGTTTTGCGAAGACGAACCCATTTTGTGGTGGTCGCCAAATCCGCGCATGATTTTACGTCCCGGGCAATTTAAGCTAAAAAAGAGCCTGCGTCGGGTGATAAAAAAAGCTGTTTTTGAGATCAGGGTAGATACTGCGTTTCGGGAAGTGATAACAAATTGCAGTCGTATTCCACGACCAGATCAACTGGAGACATGGATTACCAACGATATCATCGACGGCTACGTAAAGCTGCACCAATTGGGTTACGCTCACTCTTTCGAAAGTTATTATAAGGGTGAATTGGTGGGTGGTTTATACGGCATTTCGTTGGGGAATTGTTTCTTTGGCGAATCGATGTTTTTTACCAAATCCGACGCCAGCAAAGTAGCTTTTTTCTATCTGGTACAATTTGCATTAAAACACAACTTTTCGTTTATAGATGCACAACAACCCACCGATCATTTAAAAAGTCTGGGCGCCGAACCCATCTCACGAAACAGTTTTTTAACCTTGTTGGAAAACGCATTACAAAAAGAAACAATCCGCGGAAAGTGGACAGATAAGTTTTAGAAAGCTGCGAACCACAAGCTGTGAGCTGTGAGCTTTTGAATTTGCTATAAAATAAATATCCACTCCAATGCCTGTCCTGGCTCTTGAATCTTGTTTTTTTTTTGCTTACTTTTTTTGCCTTTCTACTTCTTCTCTCCTCACCCGGAGATTTTTTCTATTTTGAATCCTTTTTATTTTTCAAATATTGCTCCGATTTTCCCCATAATCTCCCGGCTTTACGAAACAGGCTTTTGGTGGCTTTTTCGAGCGATTGGTCTGCTTTTTTATAAGTGTCGCTATTATGAATACTTTCTGCAGTTTCATCGATAAAATCTTCTGTTTTTTCGATCCAGTTTTTTGATTTTTCCCCAACGTTTTCTGTTTTCTTTTCCGGTATCTTTTTGTTTTTGTCTTCTTCCATTTTATGCATTTTTCTGATTAAGCCAACTGTGCTACCAAAGATAAGCAATAAATTCGCTGCGCTGCTTTTCATTTACAATGGTTAATGCCGATGTTGCAACAAAGGATCATTCTAAACAAAGTGAAAGAGTGCATCATTCGGTTGTTAAATCGGTTTAAATAAAAAAAGGGCTCGAAATATTTATGCAAAAAAAGATTCCTTCTTTTTAGAGAGATGGAAGCTTTTTTTTCAACCGCCAATCTGGATTTCCTAAGGTCTTTCAACCAGTTTTAAAACTTCGTTTTCAACCAGATCCCGAAGTTCGTCGATCGTTAATTTGTCCATTTTACTTTTGGTAATTTCCTTTCCAAAACTAATTTTCACCGTTGTTGGACGAATAATCCACGACCCTTTCCGTTTTAACGTAAACAAACCCGAGAGTCCGATTGGAACAATTCCTTTGTTGCTTTGTTTGGCCAGCAAAAACGGCAGTCGCTTAAATGGTTTCAGTTCGCCGCTTGAGGTACGATGCCCCGAAGGAAGAATGATCATCGAACGTCCCTTGTTTAATTCGTCTAATGTTTTTTTAAAACTCGAAACCGATGCATGTGTGTTGTTGCGTTCAATCGGAATGTTTCCGAGCCGGCGCATTACTTTTCCGTATAGCGGCCAGCTGTGTTGCCGGCTGGCTTCCACGGCTCTTGCAATTCCCGGAACAAATCCGGCCAGTAATGGAACATCGTATAGACTCACATGATTGGCCATAAACAAATAGCTTTTGCTGGTATCGAAGTTTTCCAGGCCTACAACTTTTACCCGCGAGCCGGCCAGAACAAACAGAAAACGAACCAGCTTTTTAAGCCACGGATTGTAGGTTTCTACCGGGAAAATATAAGTGCAAGCAAGTATAAAAAGCAGAAAAAACAGCAGATAAACGATACTTGTGATCCAAATAAAAAGGGAGATAATTTGCTTCATTTCCAATACACTTCGATAGCTTGTTTCCAGCATTCAATTTCAACGGGTGTTATTCCGATTAATTCACCATCGGGCGAAAGTATTTTCGGAGCAGCACTTTTTATTTTTATGTTTTTTGCCTGAAAAGTTTCTATTTCGGGCAGCAGAACATGTTCGCCGGTAAAAATTTTAGGAAAGCTTTTTAGCAACCTGATCCGGCTTAGTTTTTTAGCAATCACCACATCTAATAATCCGTCGTCGATTTTGGCATCGGGAGCCATCAGAAAATTAGCGGTATATCGTGTATTCGAAATTTCGACAAATATACAGTCGTGCTCAAATTTATTCCCGTCGATGTCGAAAGTTATCCGGTCGGTCGATAAAAACAAAGTGCGCCACAGCACACCCAGTGTGTACGAAAGATTGCCAAACGCCTTCAACTTATGTGCAATTTTGGTAACATCGGCAACAAAACCAAGTCCCAGAATATTGGCATAATAATAATCCTGACCGTGCGTGTGAAATTTCCCGACATCAACCTTTCGGGTTTTTTGCCCGGCAATAATTTTTATGGCTTCCTTCCACATGGTATTCTCAAGCTTGAGGTCGCGTGCAAATGCATTTCCAGTACCAACGGGTAAAATACCAATCGGAATTTTAACATCGCCGGGATTTTGAAAATATCCGTTAATTACTTCGAACAGCGTGCCATCTCCTCCGGCAGCAACTACTCCTTCGTATTTTTTAAGATCGGTATTTTTTACTATTTCGATTCCATGCCCGGGATAATTGGTAAATTGAATATCGAATTCAATCGAATGTTGGTTGAATGTACTTTCGACTTCGGAAAGCATTTTCGCTGCAAAACCATGTCCGGCATGAGCATTATAAACAAGTAAAACCTTCATTTTCGTTCCAATTAGGTTTATTTATCTTAGTTGATACCATTCTTGAAGATTAAAGGAAACTAAAAATATTTTTAATTTTCGTTTTTATCGAAGAAAGATTCCAACTGTTCATAGCGATGAAATCTGTTATTTGCCCACGAAAAACAAATGTAGCCCTGCCCCTCTGGCTGAGGTACGGATTAAAAATCTGCACCAACAATCGACTAATAACCTGAGTTCGATATAAAATTAATGGCTCAAATCGCGTATAAATATTGAGTTTCAAGGACTGTTTGCGAAAGCATAGCGGGCTATGTCTCAAAAATTTATATTGTAAATCAATCATTTACTGAAATTTGAGCTCGCTAATTTTAATCGAACTCAGGTTAATAATTCGCTTACGGTATTTGTTCAACTAACTATTTTTAATGCACTTCGTTTTTGAAAATTAATTTTACGAAGAACAAAAATTATGAAGTTTAAATAATGAATTGGGAAGTTAACGACTTTACTTGATCA
>JBNKOT010000016.1:0-3507 GCA_050294855.1 Draconibacterium sp.
TGAATTATTGGAATTGGCCTTGAGCTATTGGTATTTGGCCCCCCCATCAGAAATCCTGTTACTGGTGCAAATGCTGCTCTTTTGTCGGCTATCTTGGTTGCAGCATAATAAGTCATCATACCTCCCATGGAAAAGCCGGAAAGGTAAACCCGGTCACGATCGATCCCATACCGGATATTCATTTCATCAATAATGGCCAGAATAAAATTGATATCGTTATTGCCCCACAACTGCCATTGAGTGCCATCTGATTGAGGATAAACAAGGACAAAGTTATTGGCCTCGGCAACCGATTGGAATTGCGTTTGGTTTTTCTGATCGTACATGGTTTGATTCATCCCATGCATCGAAATCACCAGTGGTCTGTTCTGTTCAATTCCCGGAGGTGCATAAACAATCATCTCACGAGTTGTCGAACCAACCCTGATAGATTCCTGTGCACTTAAATTAACAGCAAAAAGGAAAATACTTAATAATACTAATAAGAACTGACGATTAATAAATTTTCGTTTTGTTTTGTCAGTCATTACTTTAAGCTGAAATAAACTGGTTTGTAATAATTGGTTGCTCATTTTATCTGTGTAATAAATTTATAAATAGTTTTATTTTTAAAGATGGTTATTCATTTTATACCATAAATACCACCGCAATATCTTTTGTTACAATTTCTGGTTCCTTGATTACAAAAACATCTGCATTTTTTTGCCATGTATGTTTTTCTTTTCTTCTAAGCACTACAATGCTTTCCATTCGTTAATGACATCTTTAAAACCAAACTGCGATGGATGTCCGTATTTTTTTTGACCTCAAAATTATACTGTCAGCTCCCCTCTTTATACTTACCGTGCCTATACCAATCTCACATTTCAGGCTGACATTGTGATCCCCAATGTACCCAGATACCAAATTTAGCATTGCGGAACCACTCCAGTACTTCGTATTGCTGCACCAATTAAAAATAGCTTTTTTTTGTAAATAAAGAGGCCATTAATTAAATTCTTTCAACTTTAATAACGGCCTCTTTTCTACCTATCAAATTAAACAAAACTTACACAGACTATTTTTTTTTCAACCAAAAAATTTATTTCTCAGCCACGGAGTGTACACCTTACGGATTCGCTTCATAAGCAAACCAGTCGAAGTCGGCAGGATTGGTGTTAGAACTTCCATTGCCCGAGGCATACATTCCAAGAAAGGCTCCAATAAAGCCATGAATTTTCTCATTCGAGATATCTTTCGTGGCAGCTGTTCCAAGCAATATCGCTTTTTTTCCTTTGGGCTGCGCCCAAAAATTGTATTCCAATTCGGTGGCGCTGATCTTCAGAACAACATCACCATTGGGAATCTCTTTGTATTCCTCGCTTTCAACTTTATTCTGAAGATATTTTCTGAAAAGCACCACTCTTTTCCCATCGCGTTGGGTAATAACCAGGCTGAAATGATTGGCGTCGTTACCACGTACCACCAAACCGGCTTCTTCATTTTCGGCAATTGGTATAAAACTCAATTTTGTAGAAACTGCCATATTGAAGTTGGGCTGCCTGCGACCAACAAAGGCAGGTGAATCTTTTTCTTTCAAGCTCACTTTTGAGCCGTTTAGTCTCAAATAGCCGGGTTTCGCGCTCAACGACCAGTCGGCTTCGTACGGATTGCGAAGAAAATTCCATTGCAAACCAAGCTTTGGGCTACTGAAATCGTCGCGAATTGGTTCCTTATCCCATTTGTGTTCCGGAAGATTCGGAGCAGGGAATTCTTCGAGCATAACGCCGTTATCTCCCCCAATGGGCCAGCCATCTTCGGTCCATCGAACAGGAGCCAAATAGGTTTCGCGGCCTAAATGCTGAAACCGTCCACCCTTAGGCCTGATTCCCAAACAAACCAGCCACCAGGATTTGTCTTGCAGTTGTACTAAGTCGGCATGACCAATGGCCTGAAAAGGACTTTCAGGGTTATTCATGTTCGAAATAACCGGATTGTAAGGACTTGCTTCGAACGGGCCATACGGCGATTTACTACGCTGGATCACCTCGCGGTGTTCGTAACCCGTACCGCCTTCAGCTGACATTAGGTAATAGTAATCGCCAATTTTGTACATGTGCGGCCCCTCAGGTGATGAACCACCCTGCCCTTTTGCTACAACTTGCAATGGTTTAATAAATTTTTTCTGAACAGGATCGAAAGTTCCAACCATAAAACTTCCGTCGTTGCCGGGACTTACCCAGTACATGCTGTCATTTGCAAAGGTCATTGAAGGATCTACATACCAGTTACCAATCCATACCGGATCGGACCACGGGCCTGCAGGATTTGTGGCCGTTACGTAAAATACTCCTTGGGTACCTTTGCCGCCATAATTGGTGCACGAGATATAAAATGTGCCATTGTGGTAACGAAGGGCGGGTGCATAATTACCTCCCGATGACCCGGCTCCTTCCATAGGGCAATTACTTGGCCGATCTAAAGCATAGCCAATCATCTTCCAGTTGACCAAATCTTTGCTGTGGTAAATGGGCAAGCCCGGATAAAACTCGAAAGTGGAGGTTACCAGATAAAAATCATCTCCCACCCTGCAAATGCTTGGATCAGGGTTCATACCCGTAATGATCGGATTTTTAAAGGTTTTTTGACCGATGGCATTCGTAAAGGAAACTGCAAAAAGAATCGTTATTACGAATGAAAAAAAAGTATGTTTATGTTTCATCATTTATTTTTTAAGTACCATTTTTCTTGTAGTTAAACTATTACCAATCCTTAATTGATAGAAGTACAATCCTTCAGACAATGAATTTCCGTTGAAATCAACTTTATGTGTCCCTGAAGGCAACTCACTATTGATTAAGGTAGATACTTTCCTTCCTGTTTGGTTGTAAACATCTAATACAACCAAAGCATTTGAAGAAGTTTGGAATTGTATTGTTGTCAAATCAGAAAATGGATTGGGATAATTCATCAAACCCAGTTCATTTTTCTGTATGCTGGCAACTGAAGTCGGATAAAGTTGATTATCACCGGCTTCGATCATGATAAACTGAACCGACATGGCTGGCACATCTAATTTAATAGCATGATCAATTGTGTAAGCATTTGCCGGAATCGACTTAAGGTTTTCTCGGGGGCCCCATTGCGTTCCTGTTGGACTTACGTCGTTAACGGATACATACAACGAAAAATCGCCGTTATCGGTACCACCTGTCAGAGAATAATTATAGTACTGGTTTCCGACACCTATCTCTAAGGGATCAATTTTAACAACCTGGGCAGTTTTTCCTTTATTTACAATTACAACCCCGGTTTCACCTGAAGCAAATTTAGAAGCATAAGCCAAAATATTGGCGTTGGTAGAAGTCGCAGAGATAGCATGGTCGCCGGTAAATTTCTGCTGATAATATGCATAATAGAAATCGGGTCGTGGCTGCCATTTTAAACTGGCGTTATTTCCCAGATAAAACATTCCATCATCGCCGCTGGCGAGTAGCCACCTTGCGCCCAATCCATAATTATTCTTAA
>JBNKOT010000017.1:0-3944 GCA_050294855.1 Draconibacterium sp.
ATGAGAATGCCGATCGGATTTACCGTGTAAATTTATTCGCTGTTTTAAGCGACGATAACATCAACCAACCCGTAACCAATCCGCCACTGGCAGCGGCAATGCAGAATGAAATTCCGGAGGTTGAGCAAGCAACACGAATTACCGATTTCAATCAACCGGTTATCCGGCATAACAACGATGTGTACAATGAAACAAAATGGTTTTTTGCCGATCCCAATTTTTTCAAAGTATTTTCAGCTTCATTTATTTACGGTAATCCGGAAGAAGCTTTATCCGAACCCAATTCTGTGGTGCTCACAGAAAAAACCGCCAAACGATACTTTGGAGAAAGTAATCCGGTTGGACAATATCTGACCTGGGAAAACGACCGCGACTATATAGTAACTGGGGTGATTAAAGATTATCCGGAAAATTCGCACATTAAACCGGAGTTTCTTGCCTCGATGGTTGGGCATGAATTGGATGATAATTTGGAATGGATCAACAACATGCTCTACACCTACTTTCTGATAAAAGAGGGGTATACAAAACAGGATGTTGATACTAAACTTGAAGGATTGGTTCAAAAATATGTTGGCCCGGCTGTAAAAAAGTACATGGGAATTTCGATTGAAGATATGGTTGCACAAGGAATGCAGTACCGCTGGTACGCTCAGCCTTTGACCGAGATTCATTTCGACCGGGAAGTGACACCAGGATCGGAACCTCTCGGCAACAAAAATTATATGCTCATCTTTTCGATTATCGCCTTTTTTATTCTTGTAATTGCAAGTATCAATTATATGAATATGTCGACTGCCCGCTCAGCAAACCGCGCAAAAGAAGTGGGAATAAAAAAGACATTGGGGTCGAACCGGAATTTTTTAGTCACCCAGTTTTTGTCCGAATCAATTTTCGTAACGCTAATTGCATTGGTACTTGCATTAATCCTGATCAGATTATTGCTTCCCGCCTTTAATAATATTATCGAAAAACAACTGATTTTTAACTACTTCGACAATTTTAAAACCATCCCTTTATTGGTGGCTTTCGGAATTGTGATCGGAATTATTGCCGGAAGTTATCCAGCCTTCTTTTTAGCTTCGTTTAATCCGGTGAAAGTTATTAAAGGGATTCACAAAACAGAAGGTTCGCATGGCAGGTTTAGAAGCGTACTGGTTGTTTTTCAGTTGATTGTTACCATCGCGCTTTTCTCCGGAACCTTTTTTATCAGCAAACAATTAAATTTTCTTCAAAACAAGGAGCTTGGTTTTAATAAGGAAAATCTGATCATCATAAACAAAGCCAACTACCTCGACAACAGGACTTCTGCATTCAAGAATGAATTGCTTGCGCAGTCGGGTATTCTGCAAATTACAAATACATCTTCGGTCCCCGGACGAATTAAAACAAGCAGCACTTTTTATCATCAATTAGCCGACGAAACAAGAGGAATGAATACCTTATGGACAGATCAGGACTTTTTAAAAACGTACCAGGTTGAATTAAAAGAAGGCCGTTTTTTTGATGAGAATATTCAAGCCAACGAAAGATTAGTGGTGCTCAACGAAGCAGCCATAAAAAAACTGAATATCGAAGATCCAATAGGTAAAAAAATCTACCAGGGGCAAAAAACTGACGAAGCAGCATTAACCATTATTGGCGTGATCAAAGATTTCCACTGCGAATCGTTGCATCAGGAAATAAGCTCAATGGTTTTATTTAGCGGGGGAGGCGAAAATTTAAGTATACGAATTACCAGAGATATTCAGCAAAACATTAAAACAATTGAACAAACCTGGAACAAGTTTGCAAACGGACAAAGTCTGGATTACGTATTTTTCGACGACGATTTTGGCCGCTTGTATAACTCCGAAATGCGAACAAGAAAAATCGTTTCTATTTTTTCTGCACTCGCCATTTTTATTGCATGTCTGGGATTACTTGCCCTTGCAGCATTTATTGCCGAACAGCGTACAAAAGAAATTGGAGTTCGAAAAGTAAACGGTGCCAGAATTACTGAAATACTACTCTCGTTAAACCGCAATTTTATTAAATGGGTTGTCATTGCTTTTATAATTGCAGTGCCGGGAACCTGGTATCTGCTAAACAACTGGCTTGGCAATTTTGCATACAAAACCGGATTAAGCTGGTGGATTTTTGTACTGGCAGGTGCAGTGGCATTAGTAGTGACGATTATTACGGTGAGCTGGATCAGCTGGAAAGCAGCTACACGAAATCCGGTTGAAGCACTTCGATACGAATAACTCTTGATTCCACCAATTGTCGGACAAGCTTAGAATCTATCGTTGTATAAAAAGGATGTTTAAAAAAAACAAAAAATACCATACAAAACAAAAAAGTTTAATATGAATACCGTTCGAACAGCCATACGTACTTTTTTGAGATATCGCATCTACACATTAATAAATTTTACAGGATTAATATTGGCGTTTTCGTTTGCAATTGCACTTTTAATGTATGTAGGGTTCGAACTATCATTCGACAAATTTCATCAGGATAAAAATCAGATATTCAGGGTAAACGAAACTTCGACCAACCCTAAAAACATAGATATTTCGCCGGCGATACGAGCGCCGTACGGACCGGCATTAGAAGCGGAAATTCCCGAAATACAAAGTTTCGTTCGAATAAAACCGGCCAGAGAAGAATTAAAATGGGAAGAAACAAGTATGAGGTTTGACAAGGTTTTGTATGCCGACAAAAATTTCTTTCAATTCTTTACCTTTCCTCTTGTTACCGGCAATCCCACAACCAGTTTAAACAACAACGAAATTGTAGTAACGGAAGAAACGGCCGCAAAACTATTCGGAGATCAACAAGCTTTTGGGAAATCGATATTACTCAACAACAAAATCTATCAGGTTTCGGCCATTGCAAAAACGCCGCCATATAATTCACACATTCAGTTCGATGCGATTGTGCCAATTAATACACTTCTTAATTCGCCCGATATTTATTTGGGTTGGGATGGCGGAATGTCGACACATACTTTTGTGAAAGTAGCTCTGAAATCGGATGTAAAGAATATAGACGCAAAATTAGTCCCTTTTTTATGGACTAAGGTTAATAAGAAAAATGAAGGGAGCGGCTTTTTTTCGGAGTTTTCGCTGGAATCTTTAACAAAAATCCACCTCTTTTCAGATGTCGATTACGATAATTTTAAAAAAGCAGATATTAAAAGTGTACTGGTTTTATTATTAATCAGTTGTATTATTCTTTTGGTTGCCATTCTAAATTTCATTTTTATCTCAACCGGAATTTTGTCGTACCGGGGAAAAGAATTTCAGATTAAAAATTATTTAGGCTCGGGAAGATTGGAAGTTTTCAAACAATTGTTTGTAGAAAACAGTTTGCAGTTTTCAGTTGCCATTCTGCTGTCAATGTTTCTTGTTATTTCTTTCCAAAATTCAGTTAGTTCGATGTTTGGTTATGGTTTCAATTTCCTTTCGGGAAGAATTTTCTCCACGCTCATTCCCCTGCTTGTTTTTGGTGGCCTTGTTAGTCTGTTTATCAGCTTTATTTCATCATATCGTTTTAACAAAAAAAATAAAACCAATTCTTCAAACCAAATCGTGAATATTAGTTATAGAAACAAAAAATTGATTTCTGTATCTGCTGTTCAAATTGGTTTGTCAATGGTGCTGATTGTAGCTGCAATTACTACATCCAAACAGTTGAATTACGCATTGAACAAAGACCTGGGATTTACACAAGAGAATATTATTCAGATTTCAGACTCAGAAATCGGACAAAAAAAGGAGGCGTTAATAAATGAAGTCGGTAAACTTCCTGGTGTAAAGAATATAACAACAAGTTTTGGAATTCCCGGTCTCGAAACAACAGCAAATGGTTACCGGCCCGAAGGTGGCGATCAATGGTACATTTACAGCGCATTGTACGCCGACGAAAATTTTCTGGAAACATACGACATTAAACTTCAG
>JBNKOT010000018.1:0-2820 GCA_050294855.1 Draconibacterium sp.
TGGCTCTTTCCCATTTTTATCGGTGCCAAATACTTTTCCATGCAGGTTTTGAGCACCGCTAATAAAAGGGAATAATAAAATAACAATTATGATGTATTTTTTCATTGCTTAAGATTAAAATTTGAATGTAAAAATTCAGAACTCTCATAGTTCCGAAAGCAAAAATCTTAAGCGAGCGAAGGAATTTTAAGTTGATGAATTTGAATAAGAAAATCGAGGGAAGAAGTACGAATTGGAGGTGGAATAAAGTCATGGAAACCAGATCTCCAAGTTTCTTCAGTATCCCATAAATTAAATTGTATGGTTGTTAATGCAACCAGCATTTCGAGGGGATAGATTTTAATGAACTTAACCTCTTGGTTAAGTACTTTATTCTGAAGTTTAAAATAAGTTACCTCCGGTTTGCCGCAATCGCAATCGGCGGAATGCGTCTGGCACTTGTGTTCTTCTTCAGGTTTAACCGAACAGCAAGAACTTTCGGTTTCGCCACAGTGAGCTTCACAAACCTCCTGATTTACAAACAAACTTACCTTTTCGTTTCCGGTGCAGGAACAGTGCGATTTGTACATTAAAAATCCGGAAGAAGACATCAAAAAAATCACTCCTAACAAAATTGAAGATATGTTTTTCACCAATTTCACGATACAAATATAATACTTTGCGGTATTAATTGTTGTTAACGAAAGGTTAATCGTTAACTTGGTAAACAAACGTTGCAGCGATTCAAAGTACTCGATTGCTGCACCGTTTGCTATATAAATTATTTTAAGCCCAGCACTTTGGCGCCTTGTTCGAAAACAATGTCGCGTGGAATGCCGGCTTTGCCAATACGATCTAAATCTTTTTGCAAGGCTGGCCGGATAAAACCTTTTTCTTCGATGAGTTTTTGTGCTGTTTCATAATCTCCATCGCCTTGTATTTTCAAAATGTCGGCAGAAAGATCAAACATTGCCTGTTTCATTTTTTCGTAATCAACCCGATAAGTTCCGGTGGCTTCATCGCGGGTAAAAGCACCTTTTTCCTGGAAATAATAAAACCGCATCATGTTGGCTTTTCCATGTGCACTGGCAGCTCCAAAACGTACTGATCGGAATATGCCGGCCATAAAGGTCACGAAATTATCCATCATGTCTTTTTCGCCCATTTCACCCATTTCGTTTAGCTGATAAACACACCATAAACCTAAAATGTCAGCTTTCCCTTCTTCGATGGAAGTGTATGAATTTTTGAGCGCCTCGCGCACGGTAGTACTTTTATCGACTGTGTTTCCAAGTCCTAAACCGTGTGCCACTTCATGAAACATTGTGTTTTCGAAAAAAGCATCGAATCTTACATGGTTTTGCTGGTCTTCGGCAATTAAAAGTTTTGCAATTGGAATAAGAATTTTATCGAATTTTGCCTGCATCGAATTTTTTAATTGCAATTTACGACTGCCTTTTGTATTGAGCACCACTTCGTCGTTCGGGAGGTTTATGGCAATGGTTTTGCTTCCTGCATTACAATCGCCGGCATAATAAATCGCATCGTAAACGTTCATATCAGAATCGGTTCCCGGAGTTTCGTCCTTGTATTTTTGTTCGCAGGGTAATGCTTTTTGAAGCCCCGGCAATAAAGCTGCATATTTTTCGAGTTTGTCGCTCCACGCTTTATCTTTTATCAGAATAAAAGATTCGTGGGCAGCTTTGTATCCGTAAAGTTGATCTTCGTAATTTTCAATTGGACCAATTATGAATTCGATGGTATTGTTTTTCATCTCCATCCAAGCCACATCGCTCTCAAAATAATCGTCGTTAAGTAAAGCTTCAGCACGTTTTTCGAGATAGTTTTTTAAACCTGCATCTTCAGCCAGAACAGCAGCTTTTAATAACAATTCCGAAGCTTGTTTTACCTGCGCCTCAAATGCGAGGTGATACGGAACCGAAATCAATTCGCCGTCTTCGCCCCTTTTAATCATGGTATACAAACTTGTTTTGCTTTCGTCGGTCCACGCTTTAAATTCAGCTTTGGTCAGATCTGCCGGATAGAAATTTGCACCTTTGGGTTTTGCTCCATATTCAGGTATAAATGGTTCGTTGTTGTTTAAACGCTCCCAGGGACCGTAATTTAATTTTATAAATTTTTTGGTGTACGGATCCAAATCATCAAGCAGAATTTTGCTTTTATCGCCAAAAGCCTCCTGCCAATAAATTGCATCCATTAAATCGGCTGCTTTAAAAAGTAAAGGGAGCATTTGTTTTTCTTTTTCGCTTAAAACACTCAGGTCAGTTGTTAAGGTAAACGACGCAAACTCATTTGCTTTTTTTTCTATTTCCTGATTCTGGTTCATGGCAGTCTCTTTTTTTGAAGTTGTGTTACAACTGATAAGCACAGTTATTAACGCAAGTAATCCCAATATTTTCATTCTTGATTTATTTGATTTTGGTTCAAAACTATAAAATGTAGCAATGAAAAGAAAAGGTATTACTCTTTTTTAATTGACGAAATTGACGATTTATGGATAAAAGATTACCGCTTGAAATGAAAAAAGAAAAAGGGTAGAACTCTGTGGACGCTTTTGAAAATGATCGATAATTTACAAACCCCTAAACACAAAACCAATCATAAATACAGATTATTCTACCCTTTTGTGTATAATAACAAACGGAATTAAAACTTAATTGTTTTAATTGTCTTGTTAAAAGTTCTTTAATAATGTAATTTTGATTAAATGAGGAATTGAGGTTAAAACTCCAAAAGTCGGGGTTTATTCCAAAAAAAAGAACCGTAAGAATTTGTCTTACAGTTCTTTATGTATTGCAATTGTACCCTGGACGGGATTCG
>JBNKOT010000019.1:0-1979 GCA_050294855.1 Draconibacterium sp.
AAATATTACCTGTATGTGCTGGAACAAAACGGCATTGAAGGGGCAACAGGATTATTGGAATATCCGCGCCTCCACAAAACAGAAGAGGTGCTGCTTACTATTCCCGACCGGGAAGCCATTCAGGAAATGATGAGAAAAATTGAACTGATTATTCATGATGGACATTGTCCGGAGAAAATCAAAAAGTCGAAATGCAAAAAATGCAGCTATTTTGATTTTTGCTGGAGTGGTGAAAAATCTTAATAACTAAAGGTTTAATAAAGAATTATGAAAAAAACCTACTATCTGTTTAATCCCGGACGCTTACAGCGAAAAGACAATACTTTAAAATTTACGCCTTACGATGAAGACGGGAAGGAAGAAAAACCGCGTTATCTGCCCGTTGAGAATGTGGGAGAACTATACTGTTTTGGAAACCTTGATGCAAATTCTGCCTTGTACAATTTTCTTGGGAAGGAACAAATTCCGGTTCATTTCTTCGATTATTACGAAAATTATACCGGCTCATTTATGCCTCGCGAAGCACTAATATCGGGCAAAATGCTTATTGCACAAACCAAAGTTCAACAAAACAAAAAGAAACGCATTGACCTTGCACAGCGTATTCTGGATGGAGCCAGCTACAACATGGTTAAAAACCTAAAATATTATAACAGTCGGGGAAAAGACCTGGAACCAATCATCGGAATGATTGAAAATTTGAGGGTTAAGATTCGGGAGACAACTGCCATCGATGAATTAATGGGAATTGAAGGAAATATACGGAAGAATTATTATGAGGCATTTGAATTAATAATCAATGATTTCAGCATGAGTGGACGAAGTTACCGACCACCGCAAAATGAAGTAAATGCGCTGATTTCGTTTGGGAACATGATGTGTTACAGCCAGTGTTTGAGGGCAATTCATCAAACTCAGCTAAATCCGACCATTAGTTTTTTACATGAGCCCGGAGAAAGGCGGTTTTCGTTATCACTCGATTTGGCCGAAGTATTCAAACCATTATTAGTCGATCGTGTAATTTTTAAGGTGATGAATAAAAAGATGGTTCAAACAGAACATTTTGAAGCAAACTTAAACCGGGTTATCCTGAAAGCCAATGGTAAAAAAATCTTTGTTCAGGCCTTTGAAGATCGTTTAAAAGAAACAATAAGTCACCGGACATTAAACCGTTCGGTGAGCTACAAACACCTGATTAAACTTGAGTGTTTCAAGTTGCAAAAACATCTCCTGGACATTGAAGAGTATAAACCCTTTAAAATGTGGTGGTAATGTATGTAATATTAGTTTACGATATGGGTGAAAAACGAGTGGGTAAAATGCTTAAATTGTGTCGGAAATATTTGAACTGGATACAAAATTCGGTTTTCGAAGGAGAAATAACCGAAGTAAAATTACTGGAACTAAAACACAGAGCCGAAGCAATTATGGATACCGATTCTGACAGTATAATTATTTTCAGGACACGTCAGGAGAAGTGGCTGGAAAAGGAAATTGTCGGGAAAGAAAAGCAAACACTTGACAATTTTTTATAATGTAGTTGTCGAAGTTCATAGAAATCGGAGAAAAAACGGAAGGAATACAGACTTTAATCTCTTTTTCGTTCTTTGACATATTGAAATAGAATACTTTAATCAGGGTTGTCGAACCTCGGGGTAAAATACGTTATTTCCCTTCGACAACAGAATTGAAACAAAATCATATATTTGCAAAAGCTAAGCCATTGAAAATTAGCTTATTTTTTTGAGTCGTCGAACGGCTACCAATCGTACCAAAGTGGAATTGAAATTAGTGTATGTAGACGCATCATAATATACAGTTGACTACCAATCGTACCAAAGTGGAATTGAAATTTATTAAAGACGATATTGTTTTTAATGTTAGCTAACTACCAATCGTACCAAAGTGGAATTGAAATAACTTGTTCATGGTGGTTGCCATACGTTCCCACTGCCTACCAATCGTACCAAAGTGGAATT
>JBNKOT010000020.1:0-3474 GCA_050294855.1 Draconibacterium sp.
GAATTTAGAATGAAGAAAATTCATGTTCTTTTCATACTTGTTATTTCAGAAACTGAACTTGTTTCGCCAGCAAGGCTTTAAAATCGTCAATGGTTTTTACACCCGACGTATCTTTTTCCCAGGCTGCTCCAAAGTAATAAGTTAATTTTTTATTCTTCGGTTTCAGCACCACAACATGACTGTATTTATCATCGGTCATTTTGAGTACCTCATCAGTTTTATAAAAAATACACATTCCTAAATTATCATTCTGAAGTGTTTGCACTCCAAAAGTGGCCAAACAACCCCAGCCAGGTTTCAAATCGTCGAAAGTTACAACTGTAGTTCCCGGAAATTTAACGATTCCTGTTGTCAAGTTCGGTAATTCATTACTTAATTCGATATCGTATTGGGTTAAATAACTTCCTTTTTCGATGGAAAGTGAAGTTGTTACATCGGTTGTTATTCCATCAATTTTCCATCCATAATAATCAACTATAGCTACTGAGTTATTTCCATTGCTTTCGACTTCGCAATAAATACTATCGGTTTCTTCAACACGAATTGCTTTTTCGCCGTCCCAATAAGCCAACGAACCAATTCCAAGCGAGGAGCCAACTTTTAATACGTCTACTCCCCAGTCGCATATTTCGTGATACGAATCGAAACCATCTAAACCGACATTATGAAGCACAAGTGTATCGGTAACTTTTCCGAAAATATCGATGGCATTTCTCCAGTCGAGGTACAAACGGTAACCTATTTTATCCGATTCCCACCCCGGGCCTTCAAACTGAATATCAAAAGAATGATCGGTATGTTTTTCGTCAACAGTTAACGATGGAACACTTTTAAATTCACCCCCCTGATATTCGTATTGTTCGATGCCATTACTTTTGGTTACCCACACCCATTTCCCACCTTCTTTTAGTCCAAGGTAAGCCTGGGTTTTACTTTTTTTGGTACGCTCTGTTTGTGTGCACGAAGCCATGGCAAACAGAATTACAAAAGTGGGAAGTAGTAAATTTTTCATGAGATAAAATATTAGTTATTAGTTTAGTTCAATTGCTGCAAGTATTACAGGTGCAAGTCCTTTTTAGTCGTTGTCTTCTTTTTTCTCCGAAATATAATAATCATAATCGGCTTCACGATAAGGATTGCCTCCTAAACCGCAGGCACCGCAAGTATTTATTAATACCGGATATCCATCAACACCTTCAACAACCAAATATTTTATTAATCCGTCGAAACTTTTAAGGGCAATTTCAAGGAAAAAATATGAACAGAGCAAATAAACCAAGGCAAATTCTCATGCAGTTTAACATACTTATTTTGTCAGTTTATATGTTTTACGGCCTACTGCCGAATAACTTTCAAAGGTATTATTTATTTTTTTACACGGGCGTCGTTAATTACCCCACTCCAGTTTAAACCAAAAGCAAAATCGTAAGTGTTACCATCGGCGTCTACATAACATTCCATATCGCGCGGAGCATCTTCTAGTTGTTCATCAACGGTTTTCATAGTTGCCGGCATTTGGAAAGGTAAAAGTCCGGATGGTTCGTAAGCACCCGATATAAGATCGAGAATCGCCTGATCCTGCACACCAAAATGAACCAAAATAGCAGCTGCACTTTTTTCGAGTTCAGCAAAAACCATCGGATTCGAAACATCTACAATAACAATCACTGGTTTTTTACCCATTTTTGCTTTTGTTTCGGTTACCATTTTTAAATCCAAACTATTGCTGGCAACTCCTTTTTTCCCTTTGTAACTTCGGTTGGTAAAATCCTCAAAAATACTTCCGCCACCAATACTTTCTGCACGTGCATATTTTGCAGTATACGGATTGTACTGAAGATTAATAGGAACGTAACCATTTCCACCTTTCGCAACATCTTCGCGAGAATAACCAACACCACCCTGCGGACTTAAAATGAAGCTCAATGCAACATCTGCTTTTTCGGGCGAATCCACCACTTCGAAATATTTTTTTACGATGCCCAGGTTTGCGCCATCCACCCAACTTTCTTTGGTTTCAATACCAAACCAATTTCTACCGGCCGGAATAAACCGTTGCGGAATATAAACTTTCAGTTGCTTTTTTAATGGGAGTACATTTTTTTGATTTTTTAGCAGTACCATCGATTTAATTTGTGCTTCGTAACCTGCTTTCATAAAATCAGAATTTCCAACAATTTTTTCGGTTTCGGCAACTTCCAGATAAGGATTCTCAAATAATCCAACCCGAAAAATATTCCGAAGTAAACGAACCGCCGATTTTTTAAATCGTTGTTGCATTTGTTCTTCACCAAATTCTTCAACTCCCATTTTGTAAGCTTCGAGAACCGGCTCCATTACATTGTTACCGCCAAACTGATCCATCCCGGCAAGAATTGCTTTATAATGTCTTTCAGCTACTGATAAATCTTCAACACCCCAACATTTTCCCTGAAACATATCTATTGCCTGAACATCGGCAGTAATCATCCAGTCGGTGCACAAAACGCCATCGTAGCCGTATTTTTCTCGCAACAAATCGGTAATAATATATCTGCTGAAACCATTTCCAACATTCTCGTTGTACATCGTATCTTTATTGAAAGAGATGGTATAATAAGGCATCACTGCTGCTGCTTTTCCGGTTCCGTCTTCCAGATTAAAAGCACCGTCGATAAACGGTTTTAAGTGATCCTCAAAATGATTGCCGGGATAAACAGCATAAGCACCATAACCAAAATGTCCATCGCGACCGCCTTCTTCAGGGCCTCCGCCGGGCCAGTGTTTTACCATGGCATTTACACTTTCGTACCCCCAACCGTTAGCAATTAATTTTTCGCCGGCCGATGTTTGAAATCCATCGACATAAGCACGCGCCAAATCTGCCGCAAGTTTCGGATCCTCGCCCATTGTTCCGTCGAAACGACTCCAGCGTGGTTCGGTTGCCAAATCGATTTGAGGCGAAAGTGCAGTGCTAATTCCCAAAGCACGGTATTCTTTCGATGCAATCGTTCCAAATTGTTTCATAATTTCAGGATCGAAAGTGGCTGCAATTCCGAGCGTTCCCGGCCACATCGAGATTTTTCCTCCGGCACCGGCATTGTATTCGGCATACGAATCGCTTCCATGACGCGGATCGGAACTTGTATTTCCGGGGATTCCCAGACCAATTCCTTCGACCAGCGCTTGCATATTATTGTTCCACTGCGCTGCAACTGCCGGACTTTCAACCGAAGTAATTAATACGTGACGCAAATTATCGTCGGTTAAGAATTTGATTTGCTGATCGCTTAAATCGCTTGCTTTTGCACCACTATCTGCAAAAGGTTTATCATTGTAGGTGGAACCGCTAAAAGGACCTCCTCCTCCTGCCGGAATTGACTGATGACCACTGTACAACATCAACCCGGCAATTTGTTCAATACTCATTTTAGAAGCCAAATCTTTTGCCCTCTCGTCGACGGTTTTTCGCCAGTCTTCGTAAATATCAAGCTT
>JBNKOT010000021.1:0-11588 GCA_050294855.1 Draconibacterium sp.
ATCGTCGTATTATCGTCGTTGTCGTCGTAACCAATACCGCCATTCCCGCTGCGCCAGTTTGCATCGTTAAAATTAAAGGTTCGCCAATCGGCCGCCGGAGTTCCTTCTGTACTCGTAAAATATCGGAAGTTGGTGTCGGAATAGAAAACGGTTTCCCAATGATTGGTTTGTCCGGCAACATTTAAAAATGATAGAATAAAAAGGGCTAAAAATGCAAAATTGGATGTATATTGTTTCATTAATTGATTTTTGGTGCTGACAAAAATAGCCAAATTTTTGATTTGCAGGACTCCCAGTAATTGCACCAAAAAAAGAGGAGTAGATATGACAGCAAAAGCAGATTTAGTAGATCAACAATTTTCGCAATTCAATTGTGCACAAACCGTTTTTAGTTTATTCGCCGATGAGTTGGAACTCAACCGGGAAACTGCCTTAAAAATTGCCAGTGGTTTTGGAGGAGGAATGGCCTGTGCCGAAACCTGTGGCGCAGTAACCGGTTCGTACATGGTTATTGGAATGAAATACGGACATGCAACTTCGGATGCAGCAGGAAAGGCAATTACGAAATTGCAGATACAAAATTTTAATGCTGAATTCGAAAAAGTACATGGCAGTTTGATCTGCAAAAAACTGATCGACTACGATATTTCGAAGCCTGAAGAAGCAAATGCGGCAAGCAAAGCAGGTGTGTTTCAAACAAAATGTCCGGCGTTTATTAAAACTGCCTGTTTTATTTTGGACGAAAAAATGTAAAACAAAAACACAAAAAGAAAGAACATTATCAACTTTAAAATCAAATAATTATGAAACTAAATGTTGGGTCGATCGACCGATTGTTACGAATTGTTGTTGGATTACTAATTGCCATTCTTGGTGTGTGGTTCGATAGCTGGTGGGGGCTGATTGGATTGGTGCCGCTTGCAACGGGAATTTTTAGTTTTTGCCCTTTGTACGCACCATTTAAAATTTCGACGCGTAAAAAGAACGAATAAAAATAGAAAACCCAAAATGATTGAATTTTGGGTTTTTTGTTGGTGCCTGTCGATATTACTCTGCAAAATATGTTTTGCAAGAAAGCATTTTTTATACTTTTGAATGCGGATAAAACCCTACGGTTTTGTTTTGAATATTCAATTAATTACAAGAAGATGAAGATTAGAAAAAGTTACGTTGTTGCTTTAATGGCATTGGTATTTTGGAGTTGCAATGTAGAAAAAGATTCAATTCTGATGGTTCAGCAAGATTTAAGTGAAAACTGGACGTTTAATCAGGTTGGAGAAAACAACTGGCTTCCGGCAACCGTTCCGGGCACCGTTCATACCGATTTATTGGCGAATGGAAAAATCGAAGATCCTTTTTATCGGATGAATGAACATCAGCTGCAATGGATCGACAAAGTCGACTGGGAATACAAAAGCACTTTTACCGTTGAAAAACCGATCCTGCAAAAAGACAGAATTGAACTCGATTTTAAAGGACTCGATACCTACGCCGATGTTTTTGTTAACGGAACAAAAGTACTGGCTGCCGATAATATGTTTCGCGAGTGGCAGGCAGATATAAAAAAGGCGCTAAAAGAAGGCGAGAACGAATTGCACATTGTTTTTCGTTCTCCGGTAATCGAAGGCATAAAAAAATACGATGCGCAGGCTTATGTTATTCCGGTTTCGGATAACGACCAGGCAATAAACGGAGAGGTTGACGGAGGGAAAATGGTGAGCGTTTACACCCGAAAAGCCGGGTATCATTTTGGATGGGACTGGGGACCACGGTTGGTTACCAGCGGAATTTGGCGCCCCGTTACATTAAAAGCCTGGGACGAAGCAAAAATCGAAGATCTGCAAATTGTTCAAAATACGGTGAGTGATGAAAAAGCAACATTAACCGCTGTTTTCGAAATTGAAGCAACAAAAAAAGGGAAAGCAAATCTGACCGTAAAAAACGATGGAACAAATCTGGCAAGCGCCACAGTCGATCTGAAAGAAGGAACTGGGAAATATTCGGTTGATTTCGAAATCGAAAATCCGGAATTGTGGTGGACTATCGGTTTGGGCGATGCGCATTTGTATACTATTTTAGGCGAATTGGAAATCGACGGACAAAAAGTAGCCGACAGCACCCGAATTGGAATCCGCACTTTAGAACTGATTCGAGATAAAGACGACGACGGAACCTCATTCTATTTCAAACTCAACGGGCACCCTGTTTTTATGAAGGGTGCAAACTACATTCCCAACGATGTTTTTCTACCACGAGTTACTGACGAAAATTACCGAACAGTTGTAGAAACGGCCAAAAACTCGAATTGCAACATGCTCCGTATTTGGGGCGGCGGTGTTTACGAAGAAGATATTTTTTATGATCTCTGCGACGAAAATGGAATTTTAATCTGGCAGGATTTTATGTTTGCTTGTGCCATGTTCCCCGGCGATGAAGCATTTTTGGAGAACGTAAAACAAGAAGCAATCGACAATGTAAAACGTTTGCGCAATCATCCAAGTATTGCGTTGTGGTGTGGAAATAACGAAATTTTAGCGGCTTGGGAAGACTGGGGCTGGAAGCAAAAAGAGGAGGCAAAAAGCAAAGAAAATGCCGATAAAATCTGGCAGGCTTATGTCGATATTTTTCATAAAACATTACCCGAAGTGGTGAAAGAATTCGATCCGCAAAGAAGTTACTGGGGATCGAGTCCGTCTTCGGGATTGGGCGTGCCTGCCGATTTGGTAAACGGCGACGAACATTACTGGGGTGTTTGGTGGGGAAAAGAACCTTTCGAAACCTACGCCACACATTTGCCACGTTTTATGAGCGAATACGGATTTCAGTCGTTTCCTGAAATTGCCACGATTCGGAAATATGCAACTCCTGAAGATTACGACATCTTTTCGGAGGTGATGAAATCGCACCAGCGTTCTTCTATTGGCAACGGAACCATCGAGTATTACATGTTGAAGGAGTTCAAAAAACCAAAAGATTTTGAGTCGTTTTTGTATGTAAATCATGTTTTGCAAGCCGAAGGTATTAAGTTTGGTTTGGAAGGACACCGACGTGCCATGCCATTTTGTATGGGAAGTTTGTACTGGCAAATTAACGACTGCTGGCCAGTTGCATCGTGGAGTTCAACCGATTATTACCAAAAATGGAAGGCCTTGCAATATTACGTTAAAAAAGGATTCGAGCAGGTTTTGGTGAGTCCGTACGAAGAAGGGCTAAAATTTAAAGTGGGCATTGTAAACGATCGTTTGGAGCCTGTAAATGCAGAATTAAAATTGCGATTGATGGATTTTGACGGGCAAGTGATTTGGGAAGAAAACTCACTGGTCGAAATTCCTGCAAATTCGAGCGATGATTATTACGATGTCAACAAAAACGAATTCAGGTATAAATACCGCAGACAAATTAAAAAACTTGTTTTTACGGCCGAATTGGTTGAAAACGGAACCACTTTATCGAAGAATTCGTATTTCTTTTTGCCATTTAAAAACCTGCGTATTCCAACTCCAACTGTTGAACATTCGATTGTTAAAACCGACGACGGATTTGATATTACTGTAAGTAGCGACAAACTGGCGAAAAACGTATATTTCCAAATTGGCGACGAAAACGGATTTTTCTCCGATAATTATTTCGATGTTTTGCCTGGCGAAAAAATTACAATTAATCTGAAAACGAAAATCAACGAAGATCGATTAAAAGAGGTGATTACAATTCGTACGTTGGATGCTGCGTTTTAGAGCTGCATTTGGTACTTTAAATAAGAGCTTTGAGCTAAACTAATAATTGGATATTTTGTTTGTTTTATTGAAGAACGATTTCAGAAAACAAAGGATAATATTATAAATTCCCGTTTGGTCGATCGTAATTTTTAAGAACAAAAAAATGAAAATAAATTTATTTATTACTGCCTGTTTGTTCCTGTCTGTTTTAACGGTTTCTGCTGGTAAACCCGTTTCCAATGCAGAAGTGTACATCGAAAAAGTAAAAGATAGCGAACAAATTGCATTCCAGAGAACCGGAGATTCGGGGACTTTAACCTTTAACCAGTTGGACAAAGACAAATACAACATTGTTGTTGATTTTCCAGAGCAAAAAGGAAAATTGGCGCACGGCAAAAAAAAGATGAACCTTAGTTTAAAAGTCGGGTATCATTACGAGAAAAAGATGTATTTTATTAACGAAGACGAAGGAAATTTTATCATTACTTTTTCGAGCGTGAAAAAAATTGCAGAGGATAATATTTCGCCCATGTACGAGGTGATTAAGAATAGAAAAGAATTATCAAAAGTTCTTATCGGTAAGTTCGAAGTGGATGGAAAAGCGGGAACTTTTAAAATGAAAATAGAAGCCTTTTCGGATAAAGAATTTAAAAAGATGGTGGAAAAATACAAAAACGATACTTCGATGGCAACAATCGGAAGTGTTAAATAATTTGCTGTTATCGTCTAGATTATCAGATTGTTATATTATAAATTTATTTCCTTAAAATTACAAAGTGTGAAATTACTGACTTTATTATTTATCATTGTACTTCCTTTTTTTTCCGGCAAACCGGCAATGGATGCCAGAGTAATTTTAGAAGATATTTCTGGTGCAAATCAAATTGCAAGCCAAATTGTGGGTGAAAAAGGAAAGGCTTCGTTTCAATATTTAAACGAAGGAAGTTATCGCCTGGTTATCGAATTTCCTCAGCAACACGGCAAGTGGCTGAAAGAAAAACAACAGCACCGCACCTTAACCAAAGCAACGTACAACGAAAAAAACGGAACCTATTATTATCAGGGCAGCGAAGGTTTTTTTTCGGTGAAATTGAAGAAAATCAGAAAGTTGGACCGCGAATCTTTTCGTACGGTTTTTAAAGAAGGCAGGGAGGATGAACGAAAAATTGTAATTGCTGAATTTATTGCCAAAAGAAACAATGCGCAATTTTCGCTTCAGATACGAAAACTAACGGCCAAACAATTTAAACGATTCACGGATAAAGTTGAAAACGATATTTCGATGTATTCTATTCAGGGGATAAAATAGGATTTAAGGCATCCGTCTTTTAAAAACTTAAACGGATGCCATCCTTCGTTCATTGTCATTTAGAACGAAGAGAAAAATCCCTCGAATGAAACAGATTTCTCAGTCGTTGCTCTTTCGAAATGACAGAAGCCTATATGATTTCAAGCTTTTTCCCCACTTTTATAAAGGCTTCAACAGCCTGATCAACTTGCTCGCTTGAGTGTGCTGCAGAAAGCTGAACTCTGATTCTGGCTTTTCCACGTGGTACAACCGGGAATACAAATCCAATAACATAAACACCTTCTTTTAATAATTCGTCGGCAAATTTTACAGCAAGCGGTGCATCGTAAATCATCACCGGAACAATGGCAGTGTCGCCCTTGACCAGATCGAAACCGGCGGCTTCCATTTTTGTACGGAACTGTTTTGCATTTGCCATGGTTTTGGCTGGTAATTCTCCGCTTCCCGAAAGCATGTCGATTACTTTTAACGTTGCTCCAACAGTTGCCGGCGCTAAAGTATTCGAAAATAAATACGGGCGCGAACGCTGACGCAGCATTTCAATAATTTCTTTTCTTCCCGATGTACAACCGCCATTTCCTCCGCCCATTGCTTTTCCGAAAGTGGTGGTAATAATGTCGATTTCGCCAAGCAATCCATAATGTTCAGCAACTCCTCTTCCTGTTTTTCCGATGTAACCGGTTGCATGCGAATCGTCGACCATAACCAGAGCATCGTATTTTTTTGCCAGCGCCACAATTTCAGGAAGTTTAGCAATGTCTCCGTCCATCGAAAATACGCCGTCGGTAACCACAATCCGGTATTTTAATTCAGCCGAATCTTTTAAACATTGTTCCAGTTCGTCCATGTTCGAATGTTTATAGCGAAAGCGCTGCGCTTTGCACAAACGTACACCGTCGATAATCGATGCATGGTTTAATTCGTCCGAAATTATTGCTGACTCTGCTCCAAGAAGTGGTTCAAAAACGCCGCCGTTTGCATCAAAAGCTGCGCAGTATAAAATGGTGTCTTCGGTGCCTAAAAACGTCGAAACTTTCTCTTCGAGCTCTTTATGAATTTGTTGTGTTCCGCAAATAAAACGCACCGACGATAATCCAAAACCCCAGTCATTCATTATGTCCTGCGCTGCTTTTACAACTTCAGGATGATCCGCAAGTCCAAGGTAATTGTTGGCACAAAAATTCAGAACACTTTCTCCTGTCGAAACCGAAATCTCTGAACTTTGCGAAGAAGTAATAATACGTTCACTTTTATATAAACCTTGTTCTTTCAGTTCTTCCAGCGTTTTCTGCAAGTCTTGTTTGATCTGTCCGTACATTTTATTCGTTTTTAGTTTGAATTGTAAAATAAGCAAATGTTGCAGAAACAAAGAGTGACAAAAAGCAGAAAATTTATTCATCTATTCGCGCCTGCTCTCATTCATGCATCCTGTTTCTTAGTCTATATTTTCTTCTATCTTTGCAGCAAAAATTAAATTGGTTGAAATGACTGACAGAAAAGTTCGGGTGCGATTTGCCCCAAGTCCTACAGGGCCCCTTCATATGGGAGGTGTGCGCACCGCTTTGTTTAATTATCTTTTTGCGAAAAAGCACGGTGGCGATTTTATCCTCAGAATCGAAGATACAGACCAAAACAGGTATGTTCCCGGAGCCGAAGAATACATTATCGAAAGTTTAAGCTGGTGTGGTTTAAATCCGGTGGAAGGCCCCGGAATTGGTGGCGAATTCGGACCTTATCGTCAGAGTGAACGAAAAGCGCTGTATAAAAAATATGCCGATCAGTTGGTCGAATCGGGTTGGGCGTATTATGCTTTTGACACCGCTGAAGAAATTGATGCCTTGAGAACTGCAGCCGAAGCCAACAAAGAAACTTTTTCGTACGGAATTGCCACGCGAGACGAATTAAATAATTCAATAAAACTTTCTGAAACGGAAGTTCAGCAAAAAATTGAGGCCGGCGAAAATTATGTGATCCGTTTTAAAATGCCCGCCGATGAGGACGTTACAGAAGTAGATATTATTCGCGGAAGTGTAACTTTTAATACCACAAAAAGTCTCGACGATAAAGTTTTATTTAAGTCGGATGGAATGCCAACTTATCATTTGGCAAATGTTGTCGACGATCATTTAATGAATATCTCGCATGTAATTCGCGGCGAAGAATGGTTGCCGTCGATGCCCTTGCACGTTTTGTTATACCGCGCGTTGGGTTGGGAAACAACAAAACCACAGTTTGCCCATTTGCCGTTAATTTTAAAACCGGTTGGAAAAGGAAAACTTAGCAAACGCGATGGCGACAAACTTGGATTTCCGGTTTTCCCCTTGGAATGGAAAGATCCAAAATCGGGTGACGTTTCGAAAGGATACCGCGAAGAAGGTTATTTCCCCGAGGCATTTATCAATCTGCTGGCACTGCTGGGCTGGAATCCCGGAACAGAACAGGAATTCTTTTCATTAACTGAACTAAGCGAAATTTTTAGTTTGGAACGTGTCGTAAAATCGGGTTCGCGTTTTGATCCGGAGAAAGCAAAATGGTTCAACAAACATTATTTTCAGGGAAAATCGGTTGAAGAAATTGCCGGTTTGTTTCAGCCTGTTTTAAGCGAAAAAGGAATTGTCGCATCGGATGAAAAAATACATGCAGTTGTTGCAGAAGTAAAAGAACGTTGCGAATTTATTTCTGAATTGTGGGAGCAAAGCAGCTACTTTTTTGAAGCGCCAAAAGCGTACGACGAAAAGACCGTTAAAAAACGCTGGAAAGAAGATACTTCAACTCAACTAACAGAAATTGTGTCGCAGTTTGAATCGGTTGAAAACTGGAAAGCCGATTCGATAAAAGAAGTTTTTTCAGCATTTATGAACGAAAAAGAATGGGGATTTGGAATGATCATGAATCCGCTTCGTTTGAGTTTGGTTGGTGGAAATATGGGACCCGATTTGTTTGTGATTTGCGAATTGCTGGGAAAAGAAGAATCGATTCAACGTATTAATACGGCGATAGAGACGATTAAAAAGTAGATTCTATTGAAACAAAAGTGAGTTAGAAGTAAAAAGTTGTACGGGAATTGAATAAAGAATTATTATTGTCCGGTAATCTGGTTGGTTGGGGCATTGCCCCAAACCCCGCTTCATTTCTTTTCCTTAGATGAAAAGAAACGAAATCGGCCTGATAAGGCAAAATCTCCGAATGAGAAAACAGTTTGCTGGTTCGTAAAGATTCTGAGACAAGTTCAGAATGACGTTTTTTACTAGTGCCCGCTAAACTTGAAATAAATTCCTCGTTTGACTCGGAATGTCAAAGATTTTTGAGGCGTTTGTTAAAACAGATTTTTTATTTCCGGATAATATCAATTCTCCCACCCAGTCCTAATTTTATAATACTTGAGGATTGTGCGGGCGTTGTATCATCCTGGCGGTATTCCACCACATAATCCACCGCACTTTTAATTTCGTCTGAAATTTCATCGAAAAAGGCAGCCGATTTTTCGCCACTAATATTGGCAGAAGTAGAAACCAGCGGCCGGCGAAAGCGCTGCAATAATTGTGTTGTAAATTTTTCTTTTGTGAAACGAATTCCAATACTTCCGTCATCGGCGATTAGATTTTTTGCCAGATTTTTGGCATTCGGATAAATAACGGTTAACGGAGTTGTGCTGATCTCTACCAAATCCCAGGCAACTTCAGGAACTCCATCGACATATCGTTCCAGCAAAGCTGGGTTTTCCATCAAAACCAACATACTTTTTGAGTCTTCGCGTTTTTTGATTTTGTAAATTCGTTGAACTGCTTCGGCATTGGTGGCATCGCAGCCAATTCCCCAAATCGTGTCGGTGGGATATAATATTACACCTCCGTTTTTTAAAACTTCAAGTGCCTTTTTTAAATCTTCGTGCATGTTTTTAAGCTGTAATTTCTGAGTACAAAGAAATTAAATTTTGTGCATAATTTTCAGGGTGAAAAAGTTTTGCACGTTCTACGCCTTTTTCGATTAATTCGTTTCGAAAACCATTGTTTTCCAATAAGGTTTTTATTTTCTCTGCCAGTTCGTTGCTGTTTCCCGGATCGCATAAAAGAGCAGCATCTCCGGCTGTTTCAGGCAAGCACGAAACATTCGACGTAATTACCGGGCATCTGCAAGCCATCGATTCGATCACCGGCAATCCAAAACCTTCAAAAATCGATAAATAAACCGACATACTTGCGCGTCGGTACAAAGCTGCTAATTCTTTCCGCGGAATAGTATTCAGAAATTTAACGCGGTCTTCCATTTTGTTTTCTGTGATGAACGTTAAAATGGATGTGGCATAAGCAGTTGGTTTTCCAACAAAAACAACATGTGTATCTATTTTTGCATCATGAATTGCCTTGAGAATTGTAAGCTGATTTTTACGTTGTTCGATGCTTCCAACGGCAAGTATAAATTTTTCCGGAAGATCGTACTTTTTGAGGATCTCAGTATTTTTAGGTTCTTTAAAATATTTGGGCGAAATGGATTGATAAAGCACTTCTATCTTTGCCGGATCAATTTTTAAAAAATCAACAATGTCGGTTTTTGTTTGATTGCTGATTGCAATTATTTTGGTGGCGGATGTACACGCGTATTTTACTTTTTGAAAATAGATTCTGCGGTCGATGGGTTTGTATAGTTTTGGAAAACGAATAAAAATCAGGTCGTGAATGGTAACCACTGCCGGAACATCTGTTTTATGAATTCCGTCGGGTAATTCATTACTCAGTCCGTGAAAAACATTGATTTCATTTTTTTGCAGTTGCCCGCTCACCGAAAAACTCCGCCACATCGATTTGAAAATTTTTGACAGCGAACTCTCAGGAGAAATAATATCAAATTCATTGTAATTCGGAAATAACTTCTTTTTTATTTCGGGCGTGAACAAAGTGTATTGATGGTCGGGGAAATAATCGAGCAGCGCATTTAGGGTGTTCCGGCTGTAATTTCCTAACCCGGATGCATTCAAAAAAGCGCGTTTTGCATCGAATCCTATTTTCATAAAGAAGTTTTATTTGGTGTGAATATAATACGAAACGAGAACGATAATGTTTTATCACAAAAAAAAAACACGATTATTGATGCCAGTTCCGTTTTATTCCGTTCAAGTTAAACAATAAAAAGCAGATAGAAAAAAGGCCGGAAATGATTTTCCAGCCTTCGTTATTTTTCTGCTTGTAAATTTTTATACTTTAAAATCTTGCAATCCATCAAAATCGAGGGTTGCAAAATAGTCGTCTATCGTTTCTGCACGACGAATTTCTGTTACTTCACCATTTTCGCGTAAAAGCAATTCGGCCGATTTTAATTTTCCGTTGTAGTTAAATCCCATGGAATGTCCGTGTGCTCCGGCATCGTGAATCACAACCAAATCATCGGGCTCCAGTTTTGGCAACATTCGTCCAATGGCAAATTTGTCGTTGTTTTCGCAAAGCGAACCGGTTACATCGTATTTTTCTGAAGGTGTTTCGTTTTCTTTTCCCACGGCGGTGATGTGATGATAAGCGCCGTAAATGGCCGGGCGCATTAGATTTACCATACATGCATCGAGTCCAACAAAACTTTTGTAGGTATTTTTTACGTGGCGCACTTTCGACACCAAATATCCATAAGGTCCGGTAATTGCGCGACCCAACTCAAAAAATATTTTCAGCGGAGCCAGATCGTTATCAACAATCAATTTGTTGTATAATTTTTCGATACCTGCACTTACATAGTCCAGATCAACAGCTTTATCTTCCGGTTTGTACGGAATTCCGATTCCTCCGCCAAGATTTGCAAATTCAATTTTTATGCCTGTTTTTTCGTAAACTTCAATTATTAACTTGAAGAGTATTTCGGCCGTTTCGACGAAATAATTTGGGTCTAACTCGTTAGAGGCGACCATGGTATGAATTCCAAAATGTTTAACTCCTTTGGCTTTTAATTGGCGATAACCTTCAATAATTTGCTGATGCGTAAATCCGTATTTTGCATCTTCGGGGTGACCAATAATCAGGTTCCCCTTTTTTAAATCGCCGGGATTATAACGCATACAAATGGTTTCGGGCAAACCCACATTTTTTTCTACAAATTCGATGTGAGAAATGTCGTCGAGATTAATAATTGCGCCCAAATCTTTTGCCAGTTGAAATTCGTGGGCTGGTGTGTCGTTCGAAGTCAACATGATTTCGTTTCCACTCATTCCAACTTTTTTTGCCAGTTGCAATTCGGCAACCGAACTGCAATCGATACCAAATCCCTCTTCGCGTAACACTTTCATTAAATAAGGATTTGGAGCAGCTTTTATGGCATAATATTCCTTAAAACCTTTGTTCCAGGCAAAAGCCTTTTTGAAATAGCGTGCATTTTCACGAATCGCTTTTTCATCGTAAATATGAAACGGTGTCGGATGGGTTTCAATTATTTTCTCGAGTTGTTCTTTCGAGAAAGGTAAATTTTTGGATGCCATATTTTGTCGTATTATTTTAAGGACTACAAAATTAACTTTTTTTTTCGATGTTGTAGAATCAATCTAAATAAAGGAGATTCTAATTAACCCGAAGTTTACAATTATT
>JBNKOT010000022.1:0-2132 GCA_050294855.1 Draconibacterium sp.
AATTCATCAGTTGGAACTGGTGTGGCTGTTCTTCGTGGCTTAACGCAATCATAGATTAAAACACTATATATGAAAAAGCCCGAAGATATTTAGTTTCGGGCTTTTTTGTTTATTCTAGATTCTTCAAAAATTCCCGAAACATATTCAAAAAATTATGCAGTGTACTATTGCTATGCCTTTTTGGTTAGCGCTAGTTCGTTGTTAGGAATCATTTTTAAAATAGTATGGGAAATAAACTATCTGGGAAAGACCTAATCAAGTTGGGCTTCCCAAAAAATAATGCAATAAATATTGCCTTAGGGCAAATTAATAGATATCGAAAAAGAGAGAAAAAGGAACGTATTTTAACCGAAGCCAAGCAAGTATTGTTACATCCAGAGCAATTTAAAGGAGATGGTACTTGGGGAAAAGTGGTAGAAGGTTTATTGAATCCTGTTCAAGTGAAGTTTAATGAATTGAAAACCACTCGAGCACCTTTTTCAATTTTTGGAGAAAACGAAATTGATGAACAAGCAAAGTTTCAATTGTATGATGCTTTAAAATTACCTGTAGCAGTAAAAGGCGCTTTAATGCCTGATGCGCATTCGGGATATGGATTGCCAATTGGTGGCGTTTTAGCAACTGATAATGCGGTGATTCCGTATGGAGTTGGAGTTGATATTGGTTGTAGAATGAGTCTATCGATTTTCGATTTGCCAGCTTCTTTCTTTAAAGGGAAAGACCATCAATTGCAAGCGATTTTGAAAGACAATACCAAATTTGGTATGAGTGAAACGCATAAAGTTAAAGCAGATCACGAAGTGTTTTATCGAGACGAATTCAAAACAATTCCATTGGTAAAACAATTGTTAGACAAAGCGTATAAACAATTGGGTTCTTCTGGTGGAGGAAACCATTTTGTGGAATTTGGAATTGTGAAATTAGACAATCCGTTACCAGAATGGAAATTGGAAGCCAAGGAATACGTAGCGGTTTTATCACATAGTGGTTCTCGAGGTTTGGGAGCTAATATTGCGAAACATTACACGTATTTGGCAAGTAAACAATGTCCGTTACCAAAGAATGTGCAGCATTTAGCATGGTTGGATTTGAATACACACGACGGACAAGAATATTGGATGGCTATGAATTTAGCCGGTGATTATGCGAAAGCTTGTCATGAAGATATTCACCGACGATTGGCTAAAGCACTAGGAAAACGCATTGTAGTTACAATTGAAAATCATCACAATTTTGCTTGGAAAGAAACCGTAGATGGTAAAGAATGTATTGTTCACCGAAAAGGAGCGACGCCTGCTGCCAAAGGACAATTGGGAATTATTCCCGGATCGATGACAGCGCCAGGATTTATCGTAATGGGTAAAGGAAATGTAGACAGTTTGCAATCGGCTTCACATGGAGCAGGACGTTTGTTTTCAAGAGCAAAATGTAAAGCGACGTTTACTCAAAGTCAGATTAAAAAAGTCTTGGCAGAAAACGATGTAACGTTGATTGGTGGAAACATTGACGAAGCACCAATGGCGTACAAAAACATTCATACGGTGATGAATTTACAAACCGAATTAGTAGATGTGTTAGGAACTTTCACACCAAAAATTGTTAGAATGGATCGATAAGATGGAAAAAATAATTCAAATTACCTCGGGAAGAGGGCCTGCAGAATGTACTTGGGTAGTAGCGCAAGTCTTGAAAAAAGTGTTGCAAGAAGCCGAAACTTTTAATTTAAAAGCGACGGTTTTGCAACACGAAGCAGGTTCGGAAAATGGAACGGTAGCCTCGGCTATGGTTCAAATTAAAGGAAATGAAGCAGATGAGTTTGTTGCTTCATGGATAGGAACAATTCAATGGATTGGGAAAAGTGCGTTTCGAAAGTTTCACAAGCGAAGCAATTGGTTTATTGGAATATTTGAAGTAAAAGCAATTAATACCAAAGCTTTTTTGGAAAAAGATATTCAATACCAAGCTATGCGAAGCTCTGGAGCGGGCGGACAACATGTGAATAAAGTGAGTTCGGCAATTCGGGCGACACATGTACCAACAGGAATTAGTGTGGTGAGTATGGATTCGCGTTCGCAACATCAGAATAAGAAATTGGCAACGGATCGTTTGATGCTAAAATTAAATGAAGCGCA
>JBNKOT010000023.1:0-28990 GCA_050294855.1 Draconibacterium sp.
GGGCGAAAACGAACCTTTTATTATCAACCGAACACTGGCGACATCGCTGGGATGGGACAATCCAATCGGGAAAACACTTTTCAGAAACGGAACACACGAGATAATTGGTGTTGTGGAAGATTTTCATGTGGGTTTAATCTATTCCAAAATTCCGCCACTGATTATTTCGAAAGAAATGCAGGAAGATTTTTATTCACTTTCAGTTGCCATTCAAACCGACAATACAAAAGAAACGCTCGCAAACATTGAAAAAAGCTGGAATAAGATAATGCCTGGAGTTCCTTTTGACTATTCTTTTTTTGATGAACGATTTGAGAAATTGTACGCAGGTGTTCAGCGAACAACGAACATTCTTTTGCTATTTACTGCGATTGCTATCGTTATTTCGATGCTGGGATTATTGGGCATTTCGCTGATGCTGGTGAACAGCAAAATCAAAGAAATTGGTATCCGAAAAGTAAACGGAGCCAAAGTTTCTGAAATACTAACCATGCTTAACAAAGACTTTGTAAAATGGGTACTTATCGCATTTGTAATTGCCACACCAGTTGCATATTACGCGATGAATAAATGGCTCGAAAACTTCGCTTACAAAACCACTTTAAGCTGGTGGATTTTTGCCTTGGCTGGTTTGCTGGCACTGGGAATTGCATTCTTAACGGTAAGCTGGCAGAGCTGGCGGGCAGCTACGCAGAATCCAGTGGAAGCGTTGAGGTATGAATAAAATCAATATACAAATGACATTAAAAATGAAAACCATAAACGCTATACTGAGAAGTTTTAAAAAAGATAGCCGGTTGAACCTATTAAATATTTCTTCACTGGCTATTGGAATTGCAGCGACAATAATCCTTCTTGCTTATGTGTATCAGGAATTTCATTATGATTCACATTATGCCAATTCAGAGCGGATATATCATATTTTAATGCAAAATGATGAAAATGAATTGTTGGGCTGGGCATCTTATGGCCCACTTGCCAAGGCGCTAAAATCAGATTTTCCGGAAATAGAAGATGCGACACGTGTAAGTTATTATTGGGGTAACCTGGCGTTAACAGCAGGAGTTAATATGTTTAGTGAAAAGAAAATCCTGTTTGCCGACCCCAACTTTTTTTCATTGTTTTCTTTCCCACTCGAAAAAGGTGATGCATCAAATGATTTTAATTCACGCGATTTTATAGCTATATCAGAAAGTGCAGCACAAAAATACTTTCCCGGTAAAAATCCGATTGGGGAACAAATAAAAATCGGGAAAGATAATTTATTTACGGTACGGGGTGTTTTTAGTGATTTCCCAACCAATTCTAATTTCCAGGGAAATATAGTTTTGCCAATGGAACAAATTTCCGAACTAACACAACTATCGGTTGACCCAAGCTGGGAAGATCCATCTGAAACCTATACTTTCATCTTAATTGATAAAATGTCAGAGCGGGAAAAACTATCTGTAAAAATAGAAGACTACCTGGTAGCTCATGTAGAAGAAAATCCGGAAAAACTTTTCCTACAACCACTAAACGAAATTCATACAAACATGCATTCTGGCTGGGAATTTTCATCAACAGTGAATAAAAAATACTTATATCTATTATCAATTGTTGCCTTTGTAATCCTGATAATGTCGGCAATTAATTTCTTAATGATGTATATTGGAACTGCATCACAACGCGAAATGGCTGTTGGTATTCAAAAAGTATGTGGAGCCTCAAAATTAAACGTCTTTCGCGATCAGATGAAAGCAACAATTACTTATGTAACCATAGGGATTTTAACCTCAATTTTATTAATCGTTCTCTATAATTCTACCCTTGCAGAACGATTCTTATTTTTGCCATCTGTCAATGTATTCGACTTTAAACTTTATATTTTATTGACCTGTACACTGTTGCTTTTTGCTGTTTTTATTTCATTTTCGCCTGCACTTATTATTTCAGCAACAAAATCAGTTCATTTATTTAAAACCAATCAGCGTGTAAATTTTAAAAAGATTCCAATAGTTAGAAGCCTTATTGTAGTTCAATTCACCGTTAGTATTGTACTTCTGGCTGTTACTGCGTTATTCTTTAAACAGATACATTTTCTGGAAAAATACAATTTGGGTTTTGCCCGGGAAGAGTTGGTAACAATTCCGCTAAATATGCACATTGGAGAAGGACTTTTCAACGAAAATATGGATGTTTTTTGCCAGGAGCTTAAAAAACAATCGGGTGTTAAAGATGTGACCCTGGCATTTTCTTCTCCGTCCGATGTACAAACATCCTCGGGTGATTTTCGCTGCGACGGGATGCCAGAAGGGAAAACGGTTAATTTGCAATGGAATTCGGTTTATTTCGATTATTTCGAAACGCTCGGTGTCAATTTGGTTGATGGGCGTAGTTTTAATCGCAACTTTTCGGGAGATATGATAGATTATGACAACGGAAATAAATGTGTATTTGTAATCAATCAAAAGGCCGCCAGTGAAATGGGAATCTCAAATCCGATTGGAAAAACCTTGCATGCTTACAAAGAGGGACCAATTATTGGCATTGTTGAAGATTTTAATTTTAAGTCGCTGCATAGCGAAATTGCTCCAATGTGTTTTAATATGAATCCGTTTTATTACAATGAAATCATTGTAAGAATTAATCCCGGAGTGATGTCAGCGTTGGAACAGATAAAAACGGTATGGAAACAATTTGCGCCCGATTATCCCATTGAATTCAGCTTTGTAAATGACCAGATAAATAATATGTATGTATCAGAAAAAAAGTTAAGTGCTAACTTAAATATTTTTTCTGGTATTGCCATTCTGATTGCCTGTATGGGGCTTCTGTCACTTACAATTCTAGCCATACAAAACAGGACAAAAGAAATTGGAATCCGCAAAATAAATGGTGCCAAAGTTTCTGAAATATTAAGCCTACTCAACAAAGACTTTATAAAATGGGTAGCCATTGCTTTTATTATTGCCTGCCCAATTGCATATTATGTTATGAATAAATGGCTCGAAAACTTTGCCTATAAAACCACTTTAAGCTGGTGGATTTTTGCACTGGCTGGAATAATGGCGCTGGGAATTGCATTGTTAACGGTAAGCTGGCAGAGCTGGCGGGCGGCAACAAGGAATCCGGTTGAAGCACTGAGGTATGAATAGTATTCTCTGGCCAAAACCGCAGAAAGGGCTTCTGTCTGCGAGAATAAAAGAAGATTTGATAATAATATGAGTAATAAATAAAAATAAATAGAACGCGATTCCAAGATGAGAAGACGTCACATTCAAAGGATTTAGGACTGAAATAAAAGAAAGAAAAAAGAAAACTATGTTACGATTCAAAATAAAACTCGCATTTAGGAATTTGTTGAAGAATAAGTTGTATTCATCGCTGATTATTGGTGGCTTTGCTATTGGTTTTACGGCCTTTATATTAATTGGCTTGTTTTACAATTCAGAACACAATGTAAATACGCATTTTAATGAATACCAAAATATCTATCGGGTTATTGAGGCTAAAAAGAACAGATCAACCATGGATTTTGAGTTGTACCCTGTTTTCAGTAGCGAATATCCTGAGATTGAAAAGGCTTGCCCGGTAGATTATACTTCCGGATTTCAGTTCAATATTAAAGATTCGGAAACCAACAACTTCACAAAAATTAAGTATTCGATAAGCACGACGAATGATTTTTTCGATGTTTTTTCGATAGAAGTGTTAGCGAGTTTATCGAATGAACCATTTGCTGATTTTAACTCGGCAGTAATTACTGAGTCGGTCGCAAAAAATCTTTATGGCGATAAAAATCCACTGGGAAGAACCATAAAACAGGAATTCTTTTCGGCAACAATTTCTGCAGTTATAAAAGATCTTCCCGAAAATTCAAGCTTTCATGCCGACCTGCTTTTAAATTCAGAGAACAAGGAATTTCAATTCCGAAACGAATGTAACGAAGGCATTTGTATTTATCCCACCGAACATTATCTGCTGGTGAATAATGCTATTGACCCTGTTGTGCTGGCCAATAAATTAAATACTACAATTGATAATTTTAACCAGAACACCGACAGCCTTGCGCTTCAAAATATAACAGATATTTATCTTTCGCCCGCACTTGATGATGCCGAGCATGACACCGGTAATTCTAAAATGCTGGTTATCTTTTTTTCAATAGCAGGGTTAATCATCTTGCTTTCAAGTATTAATTACCTCAATTACACCATTTCCATTCAGTATGCCAAAATGAAAGAAATTGGTATTAACAAAACTAACGGTGCCGGCACTGGCCATTTACTTATCGATTCGTTGATTGAAGTTTCGTTGGGAGTATTATTGGCTCTGCTGGCTTCAGTTTTGCTTGTTGCTGTTGCGCTTCCATATACCGATTTACTTTTTGGGAAAAGAATCAGTGTTGCAGATGTTAATGTCCACCAATTAATTCCGGTTTTTGCAGCAACTATTGCCGGAATAATTCTACTGAACAGTATGGCGCCAATTTATGTGCTTTCGCGGTTTAACATTACTGAATTTTTGATTGGCGGGCGAAAGCGAACTGGCAAACAGATTGGGAAACAACTAATGCTCACTTTTCAGCTAACAGTTTCAATTGCACTAATCGCAGTTGTTATGCTCATATTTAAGCAACTGCAATACGTAAAACATTACGATCTTGGATTTAATGAAGAACACCTTGTTCGCCTTGAACTTCCTTACTTATTCGACAATCCCGAAATTATTAAACAGGAAACCGAAAAGCTGTCCTTTGTAAGTCAGTCGGCACTTAGCGACGGTTATCCCGGTTGGGTAAAGTTATACATGGGAAGCGGAACTGATGAGGACAATTTTATAGTACAATGTATCCATGTTTCCGACGACTACCTGGAAGCAATGGGTATTGAATTAAAAGCGGGACGCGATTTTTTGGCAGGCGATAAAAACAAAGCCTGTATTATGAATGAAAAAGCGGTAAAAAAATACGGCTGGGACACCATAGATGATAAAAAATACAACAATGGCAATGGTTACCGCGTTGTTGGAGAAGTAGCAGATTTTAATGTGCAATCGTTGCACGATGAGATTGCTCCGGTAGCTCTAATCTACGATCCCGACCATCGATTTAGCACCTTGTCGTTACGTCTTATACCCGGAAATGTTGGGCAGCAAATGGCACAGGTTAAAGAAGTTTGGAAAAAGATATTGCCCGATGAACCAATGGAATTTACCTTCTACAACGACCAGTTTCAGGCCATGTATATCAATGAAGATAAACTCTCGAAGTCGATTTCTTTCTTTTCGTTTATCGCCATTGTGTTGACTTGCATGGGGATTTTGGGGCAAATCTTTCTGATCAGTCTAAACCGAACCAAAGAAATTGGAGTGCGCAAAGTGAACGGAGCAACCATTTCGGAAATTATGGTTTTACTGAACAAAGATTTTGTGATTTGGGTAGTTGTAGCTTTAGTTATCGCCACGCCAATAGCCTTCTACGCCATGAATCGTTGGCTCGAAAACTTTGCTTACAAAACCACTTTAAGTTGGTGGATATTTGCCCTGGCCGGTTTGCTGGCTTTGGGAATTGCGCTGTTAACTGTTAGCTGGCAAAGTTGGAGGGCTGCAACGCGAAATCCGGTGGAGGCATTGAGGTATGAATAGTCAGGGATTCACTGGAAGTGAAATCCGGACTAAACCCAAGGCGAAGATTCCGATGTATTTTTTGTCGAATTTGAGGAACAGAAATTCGCAAAACAAACAATCGGAATGGAAGCATTGAGGAACAAATAAGAAATGCAGTAATAAGACATAATATAAAAGTTATGATAGGAATAAAACCTTTTTTAAGAATATTAATTGCAGATAAAAGACAGCACCTTTTTAATATTGTTGGTTTTGGCATTGGCTTATCTGTTCTTTTGCTGGTTAGCCTATATTTAAAAACAGAGCTTTCATACGATAAACACATTGCAGGAAACCAGCACAAATACAGGTTACTGAAAAAAATAAATGAAGAGCGTGTTCCGATTTTCCCCTACATTGCTGCTATAACGTTTCGTGAGCAGATACCTGAGCTAGAAAGTTTGTGTATTGTTGATTCAGAATATGGATATTATTCTGTGAATGATAACCCGATTAAAGTAGAAAATGCCTTGGTATCGGATTCGACATTTATATCAATGTTTGATTTAAAGATATTACACGGTAGCAGCGCCAACTTGCTAAACGAACCTTCAACCTGTATAATTTCTGAAAGCTTGGCTAAAAAAATGTTTGGAGATGATTCGGCCATTGGAAAAGAGATTGAACATATTTACTGTGACGAACTAACTGTGCAAGCTGTTTTTGAGGATTTGCCTGAGACATGTCATTTAAAAACCGATTTGGTTCAATCCAGAGTCACATGGCGTTCAGTAGATTGGAAAAGTTCATATTTTACGGAGTGGGGAAGTCAGGGTGCAGATATTTATATTGCATTAAACCCGTCTACAAACCTAAAGGCATTAAAAGGCAAATTGAAAAAAACGATATTGGATGAAAGTCCTTGGTTTAAAAATACTGTAGATGAAAAACTTAAGGCAGCCTATCAAATTGATTTTCAAGCAATGCAAAGCATCCACTTAGATTCTTCAAATACACAATGGGATAGCAAGATACAAAAGAACAATCCAACTATATTAAAAGCGTTTGGCATTGTTATGTTGTTAGTAATTCTAATGGTTTCATTTAATTACATAAACCTTAGTACGGCTTCATCTGAAAATAAGAATAAGCTGGCAGGTTTGTTAAAATCAATGGGGGCAACACAATCAGGAATATTTAGCTTCTTTTTTACTCAAACCATAGTTATTGGCATGGTAGCATCGATCTTTTCTCTTTTATTGGCATGGCTACTGCTACCATATTTTGAGCAAATGATTGACGTTAAGTTGAGTTTTCAAACTTTGTTGGAACCACAATTATTCATGTGGATTGCCTCATTCATTATATTGGTGGTTACGCTATCTGGTTTATATCCTGCCATTCGCTTTTCTAAAAGCAAAACCATACGTGTTTTAAGAAATTCGCCTGAGACAAAAAAACAAGGTCTTTCGCTACGAGCTATTTTGGTGACCTCTCAATTTGTTGTTTCCATATTTCTCATTATTTCACTTATTGGAATTCGCCAGCAAATAAAGCTTGTAACAACCCAGGAACTTGGTTTTAATTCTGATCATTTGGTCGAAATAGGATTTTATCAAACAGAAGAACAGTATCGGTATTTAGCAGAAGAATTAAGCAAATTCTCCGAGGTTAAATCCGTTACGGCAGCAAGTAACATGCCTTGTGAGTACATAATGAACGAATCACAAATTGATGTTATCGGAGAAAATAGAAGCGATCACGTTAACGGCTGTCTTGTTGGGATTGAACACAACTATTGGGAAACCATGCAAACCAAACTTATACAAGGACGAGTATTAGTGGAAAACTCAAAAGGTGACGGAGAAAATGCATTGATAAACGAAACTGCGGTTAAAGCTCTTGACTTAATAGAGCCGATAGATAAACAAATTAGTTTAATGAATAAAACCTACACCATTGTTGGAGTGGTGAAAGATATTCAATATAGAACTTTAAAAGAAGCCTCAAAACCAGTTATTTACGCCTCCCGCTATAATAATTTTAACAAAATTGCAGTACGTCTTTATCCTGGGAATCACGTTGAATCTATCGCAAAAATAAAAGATTTTTGGTATAAAACGTATCCAGACCAATATCTTGAGTTAAAATTCTTTGATCAAAGGTTACAAGACAACTATCGAGCAGAAATTAAGCAATTGCAATTATTCAATGCCATGGTTGCAATTGGCTTGCTTGTATTGGTACTTGGTTTGTCGGGCTTAATATTATTTATTACCGAAAAACGAACCAAAGAAATTGGCATTCGTAAAGTAAATGGTGCCAAAATATCCGAAATACTAACCATGCTTAACAAAGACTTTGTAAAATGGGTAGTGATAGCATTCGTTATCGCCACACCAATAGCCTTTTATGCCATGAATCGTTGGCTCGAAAACTTCGCTTACAAAACCAACTTAAGCTGGTGGATTTTTGCGCTGGCGGGTTTCCTGGCTTTGGGAATTGCTTTGTTAACGGTTAGCTGGCAAAGCTGGAGGGCGGCTACGAGGAATCCGGTGGAAGCCTTGAGGTATGAATAAATTGTGTTGAACTATGATTTTATGATGAATATAATGAATATGAAAACTATGACTAATAAAAAAGAAAAAGTGAATTTTAATAAATCAAAGTCCATCACATAATCAAACAAATCATAGTTCGAGATAATAATCAATGCTCTAAACAAAATAAGATGATACTCTACAACCTAAAAATCACCATCCGTCGCTTGCTGAAAGAGAAAGCATTTTCAGCCATAAACATAAGCGGATTGGTTATCGGAATCACCTCGTTTCTGATCTTGTTTTTGTATGTATCGAACGAAAAAAGTTTCGATAAACATTTCGGAGACCACGAAAGGATTTACCGCGTAATTTCCATTCCCCAAGGACGCGAAGAAAATCCATGGGCCAGAAGCTTAGGAATAATTCACACGGCAACGCCCGGAATCCCGGAAATTGAAGAAGCCACACAATTTTCGCATACCGCAGTTGGAACGCTAAAAATTGGCGAGAATTCGTTTCAGCAAAACGATATTATGTCGGTCGACAAAAATTTTATTTCGATGTTTTCGGTAGAATCCAAAATTGGCGATTTGTCAGAAATTTCTAAACCAAACACGGTATTTATTAGCGAAGATTTTGCTAATAAATATTTCAAAAACGAGAATCCGGTTGGACAAACCATAACCGTCGAAGCATTACAATATGCACGAAATATTGGCGATTACGAAATCCGGGGCATTGTAAAAAATACACATCCAAAAACCCATTTTAACTACGAGATGTTGCTTTCGCAAAAAGGCGGTTTACAGCAACGGTACGAATCACAACCCGGACAAAAAACTCAGTGGGTTTACAATTACATCAAACTCCGGAAAGGAATTGCGCCCAAACCAATTGAAGACAAATTACAAGCCTTTTTCGAAACCAGCAGTTTAAAAGAAACACGCGGACCAAAAGACTATAAATTCTCACTGGTTCCGATGGACGATATTCATTTAAAATCTGATTTCCGTTTTGAATTAAAAGAGAGTTCAAGTAAAATCAACATCGTTTTATTTGTGGTTATTTCATTTGTAATTTTGCTGATTTCCTTGCTTAATTTCACCAATCTCACCATTGCAAAACTTATTAAACGCTCAAAAGAACTAGGGTTAAAAAAATCGATCGGCGCCAACCAAACTCAACTCATCCGACAGATTTTAAGCGAAGTTTTATTCTTTTGCCTGATTTCCATCGCGTTCTCGCTGCTTGTCATCGAAGGAATAAAGCCATTTATCAACCGCTTTTTCGAAATCGAATTCGATATTTATTATTCCGAACCGGCCGTTTATATGAGTATTTTCGCGGCCATTATTTGCAGTTTGATTTTAACCGCCATTTTTGTTGCCGTATTTTTATTGGGCCGGAACTCAACCATCGACATTCTTTCCGAAAGAAATAACTTCTCCGGAAGTAGTATTTTAAAATCGTTGCTGGTTTTACAGGTCACTGTGGTTATTATTCTCATTTCAAGCACACTTCTTGTCAATAAACAAATCGGTTTTATTTCAGAAAAATCCTTGGGTTTCGACAAAGAAAATGTTGTGGTGCTTAACCTGAAAGATTTTTCGAAAGACCCGGCTGTTTTTGCTCACGAATTGGAAAAACAAAGCAGCGTTGCATCGGTTGGATTTTCGGCTCAGCATTTTGGTTATCCTGCGCAAGGTTTGCCACTTGATGGTTTTGGAATTGATGGCACTTCAGAATTTTTTTTCGCGAACTATAAGTTCCTAAAAACAATGAACATTCAGTTAGTCGAAAATTGGATAATTCCTTCTGCCGACACCATCGAAGGTTTGGTCATCAATAATCATCTTTACAAAAGGCTGATGGAAAAACACGGCAGTATGGAAGCCCTTAAAAGTTACAATGCACAACAAGAAATAGAACCCGATCAAATCCGGGTTGAAATTGTGGGAGTTACCGAAGATTTTAATTACAATTCAGCACACGAAAAAATTGGAGATTTCGCCTTTCTACTTGACGAATCGCTTAATAGAGCCCGTTTTATTCATGTTCGTATCAATCCCGGAAATTTAAGAACAGCAATGAATACTATAACCGAAGTCTGGAATATTCATTACCCGCGACAAGAATTCAGCTACTTTTTTATGGATGAAAAAATTGCCCAACAATATAAAGCCGAAACAATTTTGAGCCGAATCCTTTTTATCTTTTCAGCGCTGGGAATTTTAATCAGCATTATCGGAATCAGCGCTCTTTCACTTTTTATATCTCAACAACGCACCAAAGAAATCGGCATCAGAAAAGTAAACGGTGCACGCATTTCCGAAATACTCTTATTACTGAACAAAGACTTTATAAAATGGGTGATGATTGCATTTGTAGTTGCTGTTCCGATTGCCTATTACACCATGAATAAATGGCTCGAAAACTTCGCTTATAAAACAAATTTAAGCTGGTGGATTTTTGCCGTGGCCGGAGTAGTGGCGTTGGGGATTGCACTGTTAACGGTAAGTTGGCAGAGTTGGAAAGCGGCGAGAAGGAATCCGGTGGAGTCACTCAGGTATGAGTGACGAAATCCCGACAGAATCGTCGGGGTGGAGAGTTTGAGGTATGAGTATATACTATTTCACCCCAAACCTCTGAAGGGGCTTTAAAAAGATGGGCTTGATAAGTACGAATTCTAATTTTACTAAAATTTAAAATTGATGAATACACACAATAAAATTTCGGATAAACTGGAAGTCCCTTTTAGAGGAATAAGAGGTGAAATCCAATAAAGTGCTTAAAGAAAAAGACATGAGTATAAGAGATAATGTTTCGATGTTTTATAATGCAAAGCCACACATTTTTGAAAAGGCAAAGGCTTTGCGAAAAAACCTGACAGGTTCTGAGCTGAAACTCTGGGAAAAACTCAAGGAGAAAAAAGTGTTGGGTTTACGTTTTCGGCCTCAGCACCCAATCGGCATATTTATTGCTGACTTTTATTGTCACTCAATAAAGTTAGTGATTGAAATAGATGGAGGGATTCATAAAACTATAGAACAAAAAGAATATGATATAGGAAGAACAGCAGAATTGAATTATTGGGAAATTGAGGTAATCCGGTTCTCAAATGAACAAATTGAAAATAATATAAACCAGGTTATAAAAGAGATTAAACAAATTTGCATCAATCGAAAATCGGAGCTTCTTCAAAGTCCCCTTCTGGTAATTTAGGGGTGAATAATAAGATGCACTTGAAATAAAAAAATGCAATTCAATACAACAAATATGATTCAACTAAAAAACATCGACAAGTATTACGACGCGAAATTCCAGCGGACCTTTGTATTAAAAGGAGTAAATCTTGAAATTAATCAAGGCGAATTTGTTTCGATTATGGGACCCAGTGGTGCCGGAAAATCAACACTGCTCAACATTATCGGATTTTTGGATGAACCCAGCGAGGGAGAATATCTGTTTCTGGGCGACCATGCCAACCAATTAAAAGAGAAACAAAAAGTACAATACCATCGCAGTCACATCGGATTTATTTTTCAGGCATTTCATTTAATCGAAGAACTCAATGTTTACGAAAACATTGAAACGCCGCTGGTTTACCGAGGAGTAAAAGGCAAAGAACGTAAAGCACTGGTGGCCGAAATGCTCGATCGGTTTAACATTGTCGCCAAAAAAGATTTGTTCCCAAGTCAGCTTTCAGGTGGGCAACAACAATTGGTTGCAATTGCCCGCGCCATTGTTGGAAGTCCAAAACTTTTATTGGCCGACGAACCTACCGGAAATTTGCATTCGGAGCAAGGCGAAGTAATAATGAAATTACTCAAGAAATTAAACGAGGAAGGGATGACCATTATTCAGGTAACCCATTCCGAAGAAAATGCGAAATACGGAAATCGGATAATTACGCTAAAAGATGGATATGTAAATGAGAAATAGCTTTTATAGAAGGATCATTCCTTACTTGTTTCAAAATCTACGAACGAGTTCTGCATAACATTCAAAATTACAGTATTAAAAATTAATTACGATGCTCGGATTTCAGCTGAAAATGATAAAACGAAATTTCTTAAAAGACAAGAAATTTCTCGTTAACAGTGTTCTTGGATTAACACTGGCATTCACTACAATTCTATTTATTTACTCGTGGATTAGCTACGAAAAAAGTTTCGATCGGTTTTATGAAAACTCGTCAAAAATATATCGGTTCACCATCGAGTTTACCGATGGTGGAAGTACCCGCCATTTTGCACGTGTAAATACCAATTGGATAAAAGAATTTCCTCAATATTTTCCCGAGATAGAAGAGATGGTGCGTCTTGCTCCAGGTAGAAACAGTTCGCTAAAAATAAACAATAACAAGTTTTATAATCAGGGTGTTTTTACAACCGACTCGAATTTTTTTGATGTTTTTAACGTGGAATTAATCCAGGGAAATGCACACGAAGTTTTAAAAAATCCAAAATGTGCTGTTATCAATCAATCGATTGCTAAAAAGTACTTTGGCAATGAAAATCCGATCGGAAAAAAACTGGAGTGGGCGCATCAGCAAGTTCCAACATTCAGCACTTTTACAGTTACCGGGGTTATGCCCGACTTTCCAAAAAACAGTCACTTTCATCCCGAAATATTATTGTCGTTTGACGATCCAACAAACTTTGCACAATGGAATTATTTGTATCTATTACTCAAAAATAATACAGAACCCGAAAATTTGCAGTCAAAATTTGCATCGTTTAAAACAACTTATATTGAAGACGAACAACAACGAGAATCACTGATCTTTCATTTGCAAAATGTGCAGGACATTCATTTAAACTCTCATAAAGACAGAGAGATAGAGCCGAATGGAGATGCACGTTCAATAACTATTTTAAACATTGTTGCTCTTGTTCTTTTGGTAGTTCTTGCATTAAATTTTATCAACTTTCAAATTGCATCGGTTTTAGAACGGAATACGTATTTTAATGTTAGTAAAACCTTTGGTGCCAAAAGCAAAACCTTTATTACCCAACTGTCGCTGGAAAGTATGATTCAGATTTTTATTTCATCCTTAATTTCGCTGTTGGTGTATATTTCAATTTTGCCGCTTCTTTCCAATTGGCTAAACATCGACCTGATTCTTTCGATAAAAACAACAATTATTGTTTACCTCTCGGCATTAGCATTTTTTACATTTATCGGAATAATTTGCAGTATTTATCCTGTTTTTCTTTCAACAACAAACAACACAAATCGAATTTCGCGAATTTTTAATCAAGGAAAAGCAACCACTACTGAATTTTCGGTTCGCCGTGTTTTAGTAATACTCCAGTTTGTTGGTGGAATTGCATTAATTATTGCCACTTCGGTTATTGTCAAACAAAACCAGTTTCTGCTTTCAAACCGCATCGGATCAGGACAAGAAAACATTATTAACCTGATAAACCTTCCGCGCGAGGCTGTTATGAGCTATAAAACTTTTAAAACAGAACTGCTTAAACATCCCGGGATTCTGGATGTAACCGCAAGTATGGAAGAACCTGCCGGACAAGTAATGGATGCATTCACCTACGAATTAGAGGGAATGCCCGAAGAAGATAAAAGCAAAGTCGTTTTTTGTTTAACCACCGATGATAATTTTAACCGCTTTTATGGAAATGATATTTTGGCTGGCGAGGATTTTTTGGAAAATGGAAACAACGAAACCAAATACCTGATAAACGAAGCTGCGTTAAAATTTATGGGTTACAACAATGCAAACGACATTATTGGAAAACGTTTTAAGTACAACATTCCGTTGCCCGAACAATTTTTTAAAGAAGGAACTATTTCAGGTGTAATCACCGATTTCCATATTTCTACGTTGCAAAATATCGAAAAGCCAATATTACTTTATAACCAACCATTTTTTAATTATTGTGTGGGAATAAAATACGAGCCTACATTAACCGGAGAAGCTCTGGCTACCCTGGAAAAAGTCTGGGCCGAAGTAAATCCCGATTTTGCGCTTCAACACTATTTTATCGACGATTTATATTTCAAATTATACGAAAACCAAATTCGCCAAAGCCGATTTTTAACTTTATTGGCTATAGTTGTTTTGTTTATTTCGAGTCTGGGTTTGTTTAGTATTGCTGTTTACAACATTCGGAAACGCACCAAAGAAATTGGAGTTCGTAAAGTAAATGGAGCCAATACCGGTGAAGTAATTTTACTTCTCAATAAAACATTTATAAAGTGGATTTTTATCGCTTTTGTTATTGCTGCCCCAATAAGTTGGTTTTTAATGAATAAATGGCTCGAACACTTCGCTTATAAAACTGAAATTAATTGGTGGATTTTTGCAGGTGTTGGTGTTTTTGTTTTAGGAATTGCATTAACCACCGTTTCAATCCAATCGTATAAAGCAGCACGAAAAAATCCTGTGGAAGCGTTAAGGTATGAATAGTCTTGAACCCTGCTTACCGGCAGGCAGGTTTTGATTTTTGTGATTGAACAAAAACCTTGATTTAAAAAAATGAAAATTCATCAGCAAATTATAGTTCAGACATAACAAATGAAATAAACTGTCAAAATATTTTACACAAAAAGAGAATAAGATAAAAATGGCAACATTCTTGTTTCAAAATTCTGAAAAATCAAAAACAACTGACTATGAAGATATTAATTCTATTTCCCATACTAATTCTTCTAGTAAACTCATGTGCTCCTAAAAAAAATAAGCTAAACCTAAACGAACAATCTTTAGCGAGTCAAATTCTTCAGGAAGAACAGGAAAAAGCTGATGCACAAGAAAATAAATTATCTACCGGTTTTTCTAATTCAAATTCAGCTGCATTACGACTCGAAGAAAACAGAAGTATCGATCCCAAAAATCCGCCTCTGGTTTTAGATATTACCGGAACCCGGGACAAAATAAAACCGGTTAACTATTCTGAACTGGGAAATTCCATCGAGTATATTTTTTTAAAGCACCCCAACGATTCTGACTATTTTAAAAACGGAGCAAGCATTTTATTTACCAAAAGCAACATTATTACAACAACAGAAAAAGGAATTGCACGCTTTGATTTAAACGGACAATTTATTGAAATGATTTGCATCGACGGACAAAAATTTATTGTAGATGAACAAAGAGGGACAAAATATGTGACCAGCAAAATAATGGATGTTTATGTTGGATCTCAAGGCGCTGTTTCTGCAATCGGCGATAAAATTTTCTACAAATATGTAAACAACCCAAACGAAGAATCATTTCTGATGGAATACGATGTTTCTCCCGGGAAACAAAGCTTAATGATGCCCGGACAGAGCGAAAATAGTGAGATGAATGGGAAAGGAGAAATAATTGCCCAGCTTCCGTTTAAAATGAAAGGAAACCTCACTTTTTTGGATGAAGACCACTGGATAACGAATCAACGAAAATTTGCTTCCAGTAAATCGGGAGTTTTTATGACGGTTCACTCTTTGAGTGGCGACACGGTTTGTACTTTAAAAGACTACGACCCGGTTACCAATTTCACTAGTTCGGTTTATCGAGGAGTAGAAAGTGGTGACAGTTATAAATTAAATGGGCAAAGTTATTTCAGGCAGAATTTTAACGATACAATCTATCGTTTTGAAAGCACGAATAGAATTGTTCCGGTTTATGTGATTGATTTGGGCGAAAAAGGAGTTGCTTCGTCAGAAGAGGCAATTACGCCGAAATTCAGTTTGGAAGATAAATTTGTTTACAACGAAATTGTTGAAACCCGCGGATTCCTTTTTTTCTTGTACACACAGGATTATTCCTGCCCCAATTCGGCCAGAAGTGGAAGTTTAAAATACAACCGTTTTGTTATGAATAAAAAAACGGGAGAACAGTTTCATGCTTATATTGATGCAGCACCTTATATGCCCAACAAAAAAATGACCTGGCCAAGACCGCCGCAAACAAATGTTATTAACGATCTTGATTTTGGACCTGCCCGTTGGCCCATAATGCAAACTGAAAATGGTTTGATTTATTTTCAGTTTAACGGAAAAGATATAAAAGAACATGTTCAAAATAATCGATCAAATACGATAATCGCAAACAAAGACCGGCTGGAAAATATTTCAAAAAATTGTTCCGACAACGATTTGCTTATTATGGTAATCAAATAAAATCCGAAACCATGTTTAAATACAATTTCAAAATATTATTTCGAAGCATTAAAAATAAACCAGTTTATTCACTCATTTCAATTGCCGGTTTTACTTTGGGAATTGCAGCCAGTTTACTTATTTATTTATGGGTATTGGACGAGTTAAGTTTTGAAAAATTCCATCCTAATCACAAACAGATTTACAGGGTTTTAACCCTTTCTAAACAAGGCGATAAAATGGTAAAATCGGCAAGCAGTTATGACCCAATTGCAAAGACTTTAAAAATGGATTATCCTCAAATTGAAAATGCAACACTGATCAGTTATAGTTCGGAAGATTCGCCACTAAAAATAAAAGGAACAAATACTAAAATAGAATCGCGCCGTGCCTGGGTCGACGATCAGTTCTTTTCTGTTTTCGACGGGTTTAAATTTATCGAAGGCGACCGGGAAACAGCATTGGATAGTCCAAACAAAGTTGTATTGTCGGAAAAAACGGCACAAAAATTATTTGGTAATGAACCGGCTCTTGGAGAAACATTAATCAGTGATAAGTATAGTTGGGATGAAGTTTATACCGTTGGTGGCATTGTTCGTATTCCGCCTCAAAGTCACATCGAAATTGGATATTTGATTTCTGACAAAGCAGAAGCAAGCGTTGGCTATTCGGGTAGTTGGAGAAGAAAATCGTCACACACACATACTTACATTCAACTTCAGAAAAATGTGGAAATTAACGACGATTTTAGAAATCAGGTGAGTAATCACATTGGCAAATATTCAAAACAAACCGACAAACTTCTTTTTCAACCCTTAACCGAAATTCATCTTTTTACCGACTACGAAACGTATCAGTACGATAGAAAAATAAGCAATATTAGATATGTCTGGATTTTTTCAGGTTTGGCGTTATTAATAATATTAATGGCCTCCTTAAATTTTGCATCCTTAACAACTGCCCGTGCATCAGAACGTGCTACGGAAATTGGAGTACGTAAAGTTTCGGGTTCAAACAAAAACAGTTTAATCCAACAGTTTATTGGCGAGTCGCTCATACAAACCGTATTTGCAACAATTTTAGCGTTGCTAATTGTTTGGTTGCTCCTGCCCTGGTTTGGAAATCTGACAGGAAAAGAGTTTGCGTTCTTATTCACTCCTCAGTTAATCGGATCTCTCCTGATAATTACATTTTCAGTTGGCATTTTTTCTGGAATTTATCCTGCATTTTACATTACTGCTTTTAGCCCAATTAAAATATTTAAAGGCGGAAATCCGACCGGATCTAAAGCCGGATTTACAAAAAGTTTGGTTTTGATACAGTTCACCATCGCAACTATTTTAATCATTTCAACTGTCACAGTATATAAACAACTACAATTTATTAAAAATCGTGATCTTGGAATCGACAAAGAAAACATTGTTGTTGTACCCACCGGTTTGTGGTATTCCATTAACGGCTTTAAACAGGAACTACTAGACAATCCAAACATTATTAGTGTTTCGGCAAGTACACAAGCTCCTGTCGATTTTGGCTGGCAAACAGGATTTCACTGGGGCGCAATGGAATCGCAAGACACTATACAAGCTAGTTTATTTTGGGTTGACGAAGATTTTGGAAAAACATACAATTTGAAAGTTGTTCAGGGCGATTTTTTACGATTTAATTATTCCGATTACTGGAATAAATTTAACGAGGCAAACAAAAATAAAAAGGAAGGTAAAGATTATTCAGTTTCAATGCCGGTTGTAATCAACGAAACAATGCGTAAAATGATGGGAGTTGAAAATCCGATTGGAATCCGACTAAACAATACAAACGTAATCATTGGTGTGGTAAAAGACTTCCACTTTCGTCCTCTTCACAAAGAATTAGGTCCGCTGGTTTTGCAAAATAATCCAGAAACAATTCAAACATTAAATGTAAAAATCAGCCCCAATAATCGGGCAGAAACGTTGGCTTTTATCCGCGACACTTACAAAAAACACCGCAACGACCGAGGATTTTCATATACTTTTTTTGAAGACGAATTGGAGCAGGTTTATTTGGCAGAAAACCGTTTGGGAAACCTGATATTAAAGTTTAGCTTTTTGGCCATATTAATTGCCATGCTCGGTATTTTTGGTTTATCGACTTTTGCAGCACAACGACGAGTAAAAGAAATTGGAATCAGAAAAGTAAATGGTGCAAAATTTATCGAAATCCTTGCATTATTAAACTTCGATTTTATTAAATGGGTGATTATTGCGTTTCTTTTTGCAACGCCGGCTGCCTATTTTTTAATGAGAAAATGGCTTCAGAATTTTGCTTACAAAACAGAACTAAGTTGGTGGATTTTCTTTTTTACAGGAATATTAACGCTGGGAATAGCATTAATTACGGTAAGTTGGCAAAGTTGGAAAGCAGCACGAAAAAATCCTGTGGAAGCGTTAAGGTATGAATAAAACCAGAAACTGGTTTCTGTGATAAAGTATGTACAATACTTCACCTGCGTCACTCCGGAAATTGATAATCATTCCACTTTTATGCATAAAAAAAACTGCTCCAAATCTGAAGCAGTTTTTTTTGAAATTCATTTTCTATGTTATTTCTTTTCTTTCAGAATGTCTCTGATTTCGCCCAATAAAACTTCTTCTTTCGAAGGTGCAGCAGGTGCAGCTTCTTCTTTCTTCTGTGTTTTTTCGTAGGCTTTAATCACCATAAAAATGGCAAATCCGATAATGATAAAATCAATAACCGTATTCACAAACACACCGTAACTAATTGCAACTTCTGAAACAGCCGGAGTTATAACTGTATCGCCATTCATAACCGCATCGCTTCCATTTTTCAGAATAACTTTTAGATCCGAAAAATCAACACCGCCCAAAAGAAGTCCAATGGGTGGCATTAAAATATCGTTGACAAACGAGGTAACAATCGATTTAAATGCTCCGGCAATAATTACCGCAACAGCCAAATCAAGCACATTTCCCTTTAAAATGAAAGCTTTAAAATCTTTAATCAGTTTCATAAATACACGCTTTTAAATTAAACAAAAAACAATTTTGATTAAGTTACTCTTTTTCAGCAAAAATAAAAAACGAAAAGCCAATGCATAAAATACACTGGCTTTCAAATCATTATAAATAAATTTTTGTTCTACATCTTTTTAACTCTGCCCGAACCGGCAACGGAGGAATCGATACTTGGATTACCGTTATAATAAACGCTGCCCGAACCGGCAACACGAACTTTTATCGATCCATTAGAAAATACTTTGCAATTGCCGGAACCGGATGTACTTACCTGAACATTTTCTGCTTCAAAATCATCGGCTTTTAAATTACCTGAACCTGATATTGAAACGTTTAGTTCTTCGGCAACACCGCCATCGCCAATTCGCACATTACCAGACCCGGAAATCGCTGCTTTAACCCGTTTCGAATCCAGTCTATTGATGTCGATATTTCCACTTCCACTAACAGCCAAATCCAAAATTCTGGAGCGCAATTCTTTACATTCAATATCGCCCGACCCTGAAACCGACAAAAGATCAACTTCGGGAACAGTAATGTAAATTTCAATTTTACCAGGGTTAAAACTTCTTTGGAAAAAATTTGAATTGGGAAAGCGAATAGAAAGTTTTCTGCCTTTTACTTCGGTAATTATATCTTCGAGAACCGATTCTTTTGCAACAATTCTGACACTTTGTTTATCGCCTTGTTTTAAATACACTTTTGCCGAAATTTTTAATGCTATTTCAGAAAAAGTTGGTACATCACGATTTTCTTCTTCAGCATTGGCTGGATTAACAATAAAAAGGCCTAAAATAAAAAGGCTGAGAATTAAGATTTTTGATTTCATACTATTATTTTTTAGATGTTATTTTCGGGTACTTGGTAAAGACGTATAACTTTAGAGAAAGTTGCATTAAAAAAATTTAATGGATCTCTCAAATATATTTCGTCAAAACAAATTCAGTTTTCTTATTAAAGTTGAATCAGATTTCTACCAATCCCTCGGGCAATTGAAGTGTTATGGTTTTTTGGGTTTCATCGGTTGTTAAGAGCAAATTATCGTTGTACGGAATTAACAATTCTTCGCCCTTACAACTTACTGTTAAAACAATATTTCCGGCATAATCATCAACATGGGTAATCATGCCAATGTTTCCCAAATTTGTGTCGATCAACAAGTAATTCACAAATTGCGATTCCAGCGTTTGATCCGGTTCATCAATAATTTCGGATTGATACAAATAAACCGATTTCCCAACTAATCTTTTAGCATATTTTTCGGTTTCAACAAAATCCAAATCTACAATTGCCGTATTTGCCGAACGAAACCGCAGTCCTTCATCTTTGATAAAAAAGGGAACCAACAATCCTTCTATTTCAACAAAAAAGCGATCGGCTTCTTCCACCGAGAACTCAAAATGAGTTTCGAATTCCAAAACCAAACCACCACTTACTCCGTGTGTTTTTCGAAAAAAACCTATTTTCTCGCAATCTGCTTTTGGTATTGTTTCCATTTTTCAAAGATAATTATTTCCAAACGTGATTGAAGAATTAGCAATGGATTAAAAGAATTGGTTTTAATCAAAAGAATTCCCCGAGGATTTTGCCTCGGGGTGTCGTATATTCTCTCGTCAGCTGATGTAGAGATGTCCCGAGTTCGCGACAGTGGTGAAGAATAGATAAAATTCGATTTTCGACTTTTTGTCCAAAATTAAGTTGGCGAATACTCCTTGGCTCTGCCAAGGAGATAGTCAACTTCAAGAATTTTCTTTATTCGCTGCCACGGAAGTAAATCGCTAAAATTCATTATTTTCGCCCACAAAATTAAATGAAGGTGATAAAACTATTGTATGTAATACTGTTCTTTTTTCTGTTTGCGCATTCGGTAAATCCCTATTCAATCGAAAAATTAAAACTGCAACGAATTTCGAATAACATTAATTTTGACGGCAAACCCGATGAATTGGCATGGAATGCGATTAACACTTTACCCACAACCATGCACTCTCCGGTATTCAGAGGAGAATCAAAAGAAATCACCATTATTAAAGTTGCCTACAACGATCAGTTTTTATGGGTTGGTGCAAAATTGCTTGTTAACGATGCGTCTGACATACAAGCGTCTTCAAAAAAGCGCGACGAAATGAGTGCCAACAGCGACTTTTTTGGATTGATTCTAGACACCTACAGCGACAACGAAAATGCACTGGCATTTTTTACAACACCAAGTGGATTACGCATGGATGCTGCCATTTCGGACGATGCCTCAAGCAGAGAACCACTAAATATAAATTGGAATACATTCTGGGATGTAAAAACTTCGCAAGACAACAAAGGCTGGTATTGCGAAATACGAATTCCCTTTTCAAGTTTACGTTTTCAAACCATCGACGACCTTACCGAAATGGGATTGATTTCGTGGCGCTGGTCGGCAAAGAGTACCGAGAATGTTACCTTTCCTGCCATCGATCCAAAATACGGACTGTGGGCAACCTGGAAACCTTCGCAGGCACAAAAGGTTATTTTCGAAAATTTGAAACCCAGCAAGCCGGTTTATTTATCGCCCTATGTATTGGGTGGTCACTCCAATCAAAATTCGCTAAACGACGATGAAACGGCATACCTCAACGAAAACAAATTTATTCGCGAAATTGGCGGCGACATCAAATACAGCATCACCAGCAACCTGACCATGGATTTAACAGTGAATACAGATTTTGCACAAGTTGAAGCCGACGATCAGCAAGTGAACCTCACTCGTTTTTCACTATTTTTCCCCGAGAAAAGAATGTTTTTTCAGGAACGAGCCAGCATTTTTAATTTTAATTTAGGTGGTCCGAACAACCTTTTTTACAGCCGCAGAATTGGATTGGATGAAGATGGAAATCCGGTAAAAATTTACGGCGGTGCCCGAATTTATGGACGTGCCGGAAAATGGGAACTTGGATTTTTAAACATGCAAACCGCAAAATCTGATGATTTGCCCTCCGAAAATTTTGGTGTATTAAGGATGCGCCGGCAGGTGATAAACCAGAATTCGTATGTGGGCGGAATGTTTACCTCGCGTTTAGGAACGAACGGAAATTATAATGTTGCCTACGGACTAGATGGAATTTTCCGACTGTTTGGCGATGATTATTTGGATATAAAATTTGCACAATCTTTTGAAACCGATGTAGAAAATGAACATGGATCGTTAAAACCCACTCGTGCAAGATTAAACTGGGAACGCCGTTCGGAAGAACGACTGGGTTACAGTTTTTCAATTTCGCACTCTGGAGAAAATTTTAATCCGGGTGTTGGTTTCGAAATACGCGATAATTATCAGGCAATTCGCGGACAAGTTCAATGGGGCTGGCTTCCCGGAAAAGAGTCGATACTTTTTAGCCATAACGTTGGATTCCAGGTTTTGAACTTTTACAACGCTACAAATGGAAAAATCGAATCATCGTCGTTGGGACCGGTATGGAAATTCCAGACTAAAAAGTTTTTAATGGGTTCGATCCAATTGAACAAGATGATTGAAAATGTAGTTGAAGAATTCTCTTTTTCTGATGATGCTGTAATTCCGGTTGGACAGTATAATTTCTATGGTTTCGATATTATGGGAACAACACCCATGAACAAAAAAGTGTATGCTGAATTGCAATTTGAAGGGGGGCAGTTTTACGATGGAAACCGAGTGTCTTTTATCGCTTCGCCTTATTTTAATTTGTCGTCAAGTATTGTACTTTCCGGAACCTACCAATACGATGTTATTCATTTCCGGGAAAGAAATCAGGAATTTCGAAACCACATTTCGAGATTAAAACTGGAGTACATGTACAGCACAAAACTTTCGGCGAGTACTTTTGTCCAATACAACACCTTCAATGCTGCTTTAATGGGCAATTTCAGGTTGCGTTATAATCCGCGCGAAGGCAACGATTTTTACCTTGTATTTAACGAATTCCATTTTTTAAAACCTGAATTGGAAATTCCCAATCTTCCGGAACTGGCGAACCGATCGATCATGTTAAAATACACGCATACTTTTATTTTGTAAGAGTTGTTACTTCAATTGTATTGCATAAATACATTTCAATGCCATAAGTAATTCTCAGACGATGCAGTCTGATTTTTGTCCTGCCGGACAGGCTTGCATTTTTCTCCTCGATGAGATAAGCGAAACAAAAAGAATCAAGAAAAATTGATTCCTCCTCGCACTTCACGGCCCCAGCCTGTGCCAAATTTTCTGGCCATCGCACTTTTCGATCCTACCCATAACTAACACATTACTCCAGAAATAAATACTGTTTTAAATTGCATGGGTTAAAATAATTATTCTTCAGATATGCGATTCCTGCATGTTAATATTTCCTTTTTTCTTGATCTATCATTGGGACAAAACGAACCGGCAACACATTTTTTTCCTTCAGATTGCCCCGCTTTTTCTCCAATAAAATTAAATGCTGAACTCGTCCTTCGCCCACCGGAATAATCATTCGTCCGCCTTCGGCCAACTGATTTTTTAAAGCTTGTGGAACATGAGTTGGCGAACAGGTAACAATTATGGCGTCAAAAGGCGCATGCTCGGGCCAGCCCCGGTATCCGTCACCAATTTTTGTAAGAATATTTTTGTAAGCTAATTTTGATAAAAGCCGTTCGGCGTTTTTTGACAGGCTCTCATAAATTTCGATAGTAAAAACAGAATCACAAATTTCACCCAGAATTGCTGACTGATAACCCGATCCGGTTCCGATTTCCAAAACTTTATCCGTGGATTTTAGTTTCAGAGCGTCGGTCTTAAAAGCAACAATATAGGGTTGCGAAATGGTCTGACCTTCAGCAATTGGCAATGGCGAATCGGCGTAGGCGTAACGCAGGTATTCGGGTAAAACAAATTCGTGGCGCGGAACTTTTCCAAAAGCATCTAAAATTGTTTTGTCGGTAATTCCGCGCGTCTTAATTTGCTGAAGCACCATCATTTCTCGCTGACTTTCAAACGGTTCAATTTCCTGCGCAAAAGAACTAATAATTCCCAAAAACCATAATATTCCAGTCAACCACAAAATGCGTAGTATGTGTAACTTTCCGATCACAAAGGTTTAACGTTACATTTAAAACAATGGTTTCTCCTTCAAAACAAAAAAAACGAACTTGATTACGAAACCTGAATTATTAAAGTTTTATCCTCCAAATAATTTCCTATTTTAACACCATCTTAAAAACCAGAGTATTATCATAACAAATAATTCAAATGAATAATAAAATTTCTACCCTTTTGGTGTTGGCTTTTTTGCTGATGCAAAGTGCTGCATTTGCACAATCGGAGGCCAATTATCGTTTGGCCGAACGTTTCTCGCCCGAGAAAATTTCGCGCATGGTTTTTAGCACTTCGGTCAATCCGAACTGGCTCGAAACCGGCGATAAATTCTGGTACAACTACAAAACTTCGGAAGGCGAAAATTTTTATTTGGTTGACCTTGAAAAGAAAACAAAAACCTTGCTTTTCGACAACCATAAAATGGCTGCGATGATCACAAAAATCACCAAAGATCCTTACGATTGGCAACACCTTCCGCGAATAAATCCAAAGTTTAAAAAAGGCGACACGGTTTTTCAATTCGATGTAACAAGCAGCACCGAAATGGAAAAAACCGAAGATGAAAAAAGCGAAGAAGTGCAGCTGGATGATGAAGAAAAAGAAAAGGATGAGAAGGAAATAAAAAAGGAAGACGAAAAAGAGAAAAAGGAAAAACCAAAGAAAAAAGAGAAACCAAAAAAGAAAGTTTTTCATTTGGAATACAATATTCAAACCGGTGAGTTGTATGAGCAGGAGGATTGGAAAGAAGAAAAAAGTCATCCGGGTTGGGCCAACATGTCGCCCGACAGTTCGTATGTAATTTTTGCCCGCGACTACAACCTGTATTGGATGGACAAGGAAAATTTTCTGAAAGCAAAAGCTGAAGAAGAGGATGAAAAAGATTCGACAATTGTTGAGCACCAATTAACCACCGATGGCGTAAAAGATTATGCATTCGGAGGCGGTTTTACAGCCAGCGAAAACGACGACAAAGAAAAGATTGAAAAGGAAAGTAAAAAACGTCGGGGTGCCTATGTTTTATGGTCGCCCGATTCAAAAAAATTCGCATTAACTCGCAACGACAGTCGTCATTTAAAAGCACTTTGGGTTATCAATGTCACTAAAACTCCGCGCCCCGAACTGGAAACTTACAAATACCAAATGCCGGGCGAAAAAGAATCGCCACAAGCCGAAATGTGGGTTTTCGACATGGATAAAAAAGAGGGCAAACAAATCTATGTTTCTGCATTTGCCGACCAGCGAATTTCGATCAATCGAGCCAATTTGAGTCACAAAGACCGTATCAAAGATTTTACACCAAGAATCTGGCTTTCTCCATCGTCGAACAAAATTTATTTTTCTCGATCGAGCCGCGATTTACACAAAATTGATATTTGTGTTGCCGATACCGAAACCGGAGAAATTACAACTTTGGTAGAAGAACGCCTGAACACTTACAACGAAATAAAAACCCTTCATTTGGTTGATGGTGGAAAAGAGTTGATTCAATGGTCGGAGCGCGATGGTTGGGCACATTTTTATTTGTACGACGATCAGGGAAATTTAAAAAACCAGATTACTTCGGGACCGTGGCATTGCAGCGAAATTGTAAAAGTCGACGACAAAAACCGTGTGATGTATTTTACTGCCAACGGCCGCGAAAAGGGAGAAAATCCGTATTACGATCATTTGTATAAAGTAAATTTGGATGGTTCAAATTTAACACTTTTAAATGCCGGCGATTTTACAAATCGTACTGCAATGAGCGATTCGTATCGTTATTTTGTTAACAATTACTCGAGAGTAAATACAGCGCCAAAAGCTGAAATAAGAGACAACAACGGGAAAGTTGTGATGCATTTGGAAACCACAGATTTGAGTAATCTTTTTGCTGCTGGCTACAAATTCCCGGAAATTTTTAAAGCCAAAGCTGCCGACGGAATCACTGATATTTATGGAGTAATGTACAAACCTTTTAACTTCGATTCGACTCAACAATATCCAATTCTGGAATATGTTTACCCGGGTCCGCAAACCGAAGCAGTAAATACATCTTTTTCGGCTAGTATGGACCGGACCGATCGTTTTGCACAGTTGGGTTTTGTAATTATAACTTTAGGTAATCGAGGCGGACATCCCAACCGTTCGAAATGGTACCACAATTACGGCTACAACGATTTACGCGATTATGGACTCGCCGACAAAAAATACGTGGTTGAACAATTGGCCGATCGTCATTCGTTTATCGACATTACCAGAGTTGGAATTTCGGGACATTCGGGCGGTGGATTTATGTCGACTGCTGCATTATTACAATATCCCGACTTTTATTCGGCAGCCGTTTCTTCTGCCGGAAACCACGAAAATAACATTTATAATCGTTGGTGGAGCGAAACGCACCACGGTGTAAAAGAGGAAATTGACGACGAAGGTGAATCGAAGTTTATTTATGATATTGAAAAAAATTCGGAGCTGGCAAAAAATCTGCGTGGAAATCTATTACTGGTTACCGGCGACATGGACAATAATGTGCATCCCGGAAATACAATCAGAATGGCGAATGCATTGATAAAAGCAAAAAAACGTTTCGACTTTTTTATTATGCCGGGACAACGCCACGGTTTTGGCGAACACACCGAATATTTTTTCTGGTTAAAAGCCGACTATTTTTGCAAACATTTAATTGGAGATTCTTCGATTAGCACCGACATTTTTGAAATGCGCCGCGAACATAAAATGAATCCAAGTAAAAAAAGAGCTCAATAATTTTCGAATAATTTCATTTTGCGACTTCCGTTTTCATCTGAAATACAAAGAACCGTTCCTTCTATTCTGAATATAGATGGAACGGTTCTTTTACATCAAGCAGAATAATCCCTAAATTCATCACTTCATCGGAAATAATAAAAACAACCAACAATAACACTGTTAATTTGAAGCAAAAACCAAAACTTACTACTATGAAACAGTTGTTATTGATTCTTTTTTTATTTCTATTCGGGCTAAATTTTCTGCAAGCACAAGAAACAAATCCTTACGAAGAAACTACCTGGAATGTCATTCGGGAAAGGTTGTTTAGCGGTGAAAATTCAAAAGCATATCGTTTTGAAAAAGATATTCGTATTCAATTAAAAGGTTCTCCAAATCAAGAAGATTCAACGATTTTTAAAAATTTGATTGAAGAACTCGATACTTTAATTGAAATACTAGATGTAAAATTAGTTGATAAAAACGGAAATTTCATTATCTCGATTTTGCCTTCAAATGATGGTATGGGATTACGAACTGATCAGGATTGGGATAATTATAAAATCAAAACTGCGGAGTTAGATTTTAATTTACGTTATATAAATTCTTATGAAGAAAAAAAAAGAGATTATTACTTTTACACAATAAGGAGTCTTACAGTTTTGTTTAATTTCGATGCCAACATCATCGGATATGGTGGAATTTTTTATTATCAAGATATTCCCCAATATGTTAACTTCCATGAAATAGATAAGGATTTAATTCGTAAACTCTATTCTAATAATTTTTATGAAAAACTAAAGGAAAATACGATAACCCAAAAAGGATATTTGTATTATTTATTTTTAAAGAATAAACAAAAATTCGTTAATATTTCAACTATAATTGGGATAATATTATGCATTCTTATTTTCTACTTTCTCATTTCAAATCCAAGTATTTTAAAAATTAAAAACGACTATACTAAATATATAACCGTTAGTCTGATAATTTCATTTACAATTTATTTAATTTTTTGGGCATTTACATTACCAAGACTGATAAAACATTTTCCATTGCCTAATTTGTTTTTTATTAGGGCTATTCTCCTATTTATGTTATTTAGCTTAGCCATAGTAAGCATAATGTATTACATCGAACATCTTTTCAAAATAAAAAAGCAACCAATAATTTTTAAACTTTTGATTATATTATTCTCAACATATTTTTCAGTAATTCTAACACTGATAATTGCCGTTTTAATTGCTTCAAGTATTAAATTAAAGATTGGTATTTCTATATTGGAAATAATGAGTTTCAAAGTAAACCTATTTTCAACTGTATTGATAATTGCATTACTACGCACCTTTTTTTATTTCCTTAAATACCGGATACAAAGTATGGTCAACCAAAAAGATGTGGAACTCGCCAAAATGAAAGAACTAAAAAATCAGGCGGAATTAAACGCTTTACATTCCAGAATTAATCCGCATTTTTTGTACAATTCGCTCAATTCAATTGCAAGTCTGGCACATATTAATCCCGATAAAACCGAAAATATGGCTACTGCACTTTCCGAACTTTTCAGGTATTCGATTAATAAAGAAGACAAAACTTTTGTTACAATTGAAGAGGAACTGGAAATGGTAAAAAAATACCTCGAAATCGAAAAAACCCGTTTTGAGGATAAATTGGAATACAAAATTGAAGCGGAAGAAAATGTAAAAGAAAAGCTCATTCCCAAATTTTTGATTCAACCACTGGCAGAAAATGCAATTAAACACGGGCTTTCGAAAATAAAAGAAGTAGGTAAACTTACAATTTCGGTAAAACAACTTGAGAAAGATCTGGTAATTACTATTTTTGATAACGGACCCGATTTCCCGGAAGAACCGGTGAGCGGTTACGGATTACAAAACCTCAACGACAAACTGGAGATTATTTATGGCGAAAAAGCC
>JBNKOT010000024.1:0-2412 GCA_050294855.1 Draconibacterium sp.
AAACTTACAATGACTAAATTCCATTGGACTGCTGTTGTATTTTTACTATTAACATGTGTGATGAACACCCTAAACGCACAGGATTATTCCATCGATATTATATTAAAAAATCCGCCTGAGAACACCATTTATCTGGGAATAGTAAAAGGCGACAATTATACAATTATTGATAGTACAAAAGTAACCGACGAACTCATTCAGTTTAAATTAAGCGATAATTCTGTTCGCGGAATGTACCGGATTAATTTCGGATACACTTCGGAAAGAAACCAAAGATATGATGTCCCGCAAACCTTAGACTTTATTTTTAACCTTGAAAATATTGTATTGGAAAGCGATTTCTATTCGCCCGAAACAGATACAAGAGTCATTCAATCAACTGAAAACGAAACCTGGTTAAGGTTTAAAAAGCGTGAAAATGAGTTGAGCAAAAAACTGGCAACTCAGGAAAATGAGTTAAACTACAACTGGACTGTCGACAATTCAGAAAAAGCGATTGAAATTGCCAGCAAATTCAATCAGCTTCAAATGGAGCACGATTTATTTATCTCACAAACTTTTAAGGCAGATTCAAATTTATTTGCTGCAAAACTGATTAAAACCTTTCGAGAACCACTGCTCGATGGTTATCTGACCAAAGCACAGCGCAATGAAATATTTCAAAAAGAGTATTTAAAAATGCTTGATTTTAGCGACGAAAGTTTGATCAATTCGCGGGTTTATACCGACAGGATTTTTAATTACCTGATGAGTTTCAATCAAAGTAGTTTTACACCGCAGGAACGGGAAGACGCTTATTCGGGAGCCGTCGAAAATGTGTTGGAGCAAACCGATAAAAACAAGGCTGTTTTTGAATTCATCAAAAAATATTTGATCCACGGATTTGAGGTTTTGCAAATGCCTAAAATTGTTGAACAGGTTTCGGGGAGAGAATTTATGGGGGTGGATAAAACAAAATGAAAAACAAGTTATAGTCCGTCACTTTCTGATGCGAATAAATTTACATCACCAGAATTATCGTTTAAGAAGTTCGGAGGCAGTTCTCAAAGTTGTTTCGGTTAAACTGTCGCCGCTAACCATACGCGCCAACTCTTCCACTCTTTCGTTATCGGTAAGCTTTTTTAATGACGTAAAAGTTTTTCCGCCTTTTTCGTATTTAAAAACCTGAAGATGCTGGTCGCCTTTTGCAGCAATTTGTGGCAAATGCGTGATATTAATAATTTGTGTGGTCGTGGAAAATGATTTAATAATATTTCCCATTTTCATACCAATTTCGCCCGAAACACCCGAATCGATTTCATCGAAAATAACCGTTGGCAACGCTTTTGAATTTCGCAGTAAGTTTTTAATACTCAGCATTAAACGCGACATTTCTCCACCCGATGCAATTTTTGAAATCTCAGCCGGTGCGGCGTCGGTATTGGCACTAAATAAAAAGGAAACGGAATCGACACCGTTGATGCCATACTCATTTAATTTGCGATGTTCAATATCGAGTTTCGATTTTTCCATTCCCAAAAGTTTCAAATCAGCGACCACCGATTTTTCGATTTTGGAAAATGCTTTTTTACGCAATTCGCTGAGTTGCGCGGCATCGTTTTCGAGCTGATCTTTTTGGGCTTTGAGTTTTGATTCCAACTTAAGAATTTCATCTTCGAAACCAACTGCGGTATTTATTTTTTCGTCGAAAGTATTTCGTAAATCTATTAATTCTTCCACCGTTTCCACCGAATGTTTTTGCTGAAGACCATAAATCAGATTTAACCGATCGTTAATATTTTCGATGCGTTCCGGATCGTGTTCAACCTGATCGGCCAACGAATTTGTTTCTTCGATAATATCTTTTAATTCGAGCAAACTACTTTGCAAACGATCGGCTAATTCCGGCGCTTCTGCAATATAGTTTTGAATAGTTCCGATTGTTTTGTGCGCTTCTTTTAAGTGCTGAATAACCGAAAACTGCTCATCGTCCAACAAGGTTTCAATCCGCGTTAATGCTGTTTTTATTTCTTCGGCATGAGTTAATTTCTGTAATTCGTCCTCCAATTCAAGCTGTTCTTCCGGCTTTAAATTTGCACCTTCGAGTTGATTAAACTGAAACTGAAAATAATCGAGATCGGCTTTTGCTTTTTCCGATGCTGCTTTTTTTGTTTCGAGCTGCTTTTTTATAGATTGAAATCCAGAATACGTTTCCTGATAAATTTTTAAAGCGGGATTCGAACCGGCAATAATATCGACCAGTTCCAACTGAAATTTCTGGTTCACCAAATCGAGGTTCTGGTGTTGCGAATGAATGTCGATGAGCTGTAAACCCAATTCGCGTAAAGTTTTCAGATTAACAGGAGTGTCGTTGATAAAAGCTCTTGATTTGCCGGCCGGTGTAATTTCGCGGCGTAAAATACTTACCCGATC
>JBNKOT010000025.1:0-7959 GCA_050294855.1 Draconibacterium sp.
CGATACCATCGGCACTAAATAAATTCGAGAAAGTTTGCGACGTTTTATTATGCTCCTCAACTATTTTTACAACACATTCTCCGTGACCTTCGAAAAAGGCGGTTTGAACCGAATCGGCAACCCGACTTTGTGTGTCTTCATCGTTTTTTACTGCAATCCGGTCGATAACCAGGTTGCAGCTTCCATCGCAAAGTTCATTCGATTTGCTTTCCAATAAGTCATCAATTCTTTTTATTTCATCGTTGATTTCTAGTCTTGAAAAACCTTGCTGCATTAAAAGTTCGGCTTCTTCTATAAGTGTGCGGCCGTTTTTTGGATGTAGTGGCGAGGCGATAATCAATCGTGTTCCTTCGTTTTGTGCGAATACAAAATCGACCACATCGGTTACACTGTTTCGCGAAACTTCCAAACCAGAAACCGGAGAAATCGTTTTTCCAATGCGTGCAAACAGCAGTTTTAAATAATCATAAATTTCTGTTGACGTACCAACTGTTGAACGTGGATTTCGCGTATTTACCTTTTGTTCGATGGCAATTGCAGGCGGAATTCCTTTAATAAAATCGACTTCGGGTTTATTTATTCGTCCTAAGAACTGTCGTGCGTAAGAAGAAAGACTTTCTACATAACGGCGTTGCCCTTCAGCAAAAAGGGTGTCGAATGCCAACGAAGATTTACCCGATCCGGAGACGCCGGTAACCACAATGAATTTATTCAGAGGGATTTGCAAGCTTACATTTTTCAGATTATGAACTCTGGCATTCTTAATCTCAATCTGTTTTAAATTGTTTTGTTTTGACATGTTATCGGTGAAAAATGTAAAATATTGTTAAAAAAACTTGTATTTTAAAGTAAAAAGCTTCATTTTTACTCGCACAAAAATAAGAATAAGTTTTACTTCATTAAAAAAGACGCCTATAGATAAACATCTACTTTTTGTTTGACAATTAAATAGAAGGTAATGTTCAGATCAAATGTACTGAACGACAATGAGCTCGTTCAACAGTTTATCAAGGGTGATCAAAATTCATTAGAAATTTTAATTCATCGTCATAAAAGCAGGGTATTTTCCTATATCTTACTTATTGTGAAAAATCAGGAATTGGCAGAGGATATATTTCAGGAAACATTTATAAAAGTAATTCGCTCGCTAAAAAGAGGGAAATACATCGAAAACGGAAAATTTGTTTCTTGGGTACTTCGTATCTCGCACAATTTAATCATCGATCATTTCAGAAAAGAAAAGTTGAAAGGAACCGTTTCGAACGATAATTCGACTGTGGATATTTTTAATTCACAAAAATTTTCGGAAGATACCATCGAAGATCAAATGGTAACGAGCCAAATTCTTAGTGAAGTTAAAGAGTTAATCAAAGAGTTGCCCGAAGATCAGCAACAAGTAATTTACATGCGGCACTATATGGAGCTTAGTTTTAAAGAGATTGCTGAGCAAACCGGAGTGAGTATAAATACGGCACTCGGGCGGATGCGTTATGCGCTGATCAACCTGCGAAAGCTGATTGACGATAAGAAACTTATTCTCACAAAGTTTTAACAATTGTTAACACAATATTAGTTGGAGCAAGTCGTTCTATAGGTAAATGAAAAAAAAAGCAAATATTGCCTATGAAAAAAAACTCTACTTTAATTTATTTTGTTACCAATTTACAGGCTGAGGAAACAGCATCGAATAAGCTTAATCAAATGCTTGAAAGTTCGTTAACAAAGATGGACATTGAACCATCAGAAAAATCGATAAAAAATATTTTGGACTTTGCCCGGTCCTACGATGTTATCGAAACAAAAAATACAGGGCAGATCGAAATGATATTAAATTAAAAAAAGGCACTTTAACGAGTGCCTTTTTTTTGTTCTCAAATGGTAGCTCGAATAACCAGCGACCCGATAATTCCTGCCAGTACCGATCCTAATAAAATTCCCATTTTTGCCGAGTCAATTAATATTTGGTCGGTAAACGCCAGACTATTGATAAACAGCGACATGGTGAATCCTAATCCTCCCAATATTGAAACACCCGCCAACTGTTTTAGATTGACGTTTTCGGGAAGGACCGATATGTTTAATTTTATAGAAAGCCACGAGAAAAGGAAAATTCCGATAAAGTTTCCAAGCACCATACTAATTGCAATGTTCATCGACAAAGCAATGTTTGTATCGCCCGAAAAAGTGAAAGCAACTCCTGCGTTGGCAAAAGCAAAAAGTGGCATAATTAAATACGAAACCCATCCGTGCAACTGATGTTCGTGATATTGTAGTGGCGACGCTGTTTTTTCGGTCAGCTCTTCCAGTTTGTCGATGGCATGCAGCTGGTTGTGATTTAATACGGTTTTTTGCTCCTGAGTTTTACATTCATTTAAAAAATCGTCTAAAATTTCTTTTCCCTGATTATAAAAAGATCGTGTGTCTATTTTTCTTTTTAACGGAACGGTGAGAGCCATCAGCACTCCTGCAATTGTTGCATGAATTCCCGATTTCAGAAACAGGATCCAAACAACAATTCCGGCAATAAAAAAAAGATATTTCGAATAGTAATTGTATTTCGTAAGCAACAATAATACAACTACGATAATCAGTCCAATAATAATATTCGACCACAGTAAATTGGAGCTATAAAAAAAGGCGATCACCAAAACGGCTCCGAGGTCGTCGATAATGGCAAAGGCCATCAGAAAAACTTTTAAACCACTAGGAACACGATTGCCAAGAATTTTAAGAATCCCGAGTGTAAATGCGATATCAGCAGCCATAGGAATTCCCCATCCTTCTATTCCGGCGTTTCCACGGTTGAACACTACGAAAAAAGTGGCAGGCACAATCATTCCTCCAATGGCAGCAAAAAATGGCAACGATGCTTTTTTGAATTGACTTAGCTCTCCATTGATGATTTCTCGTTTTATTTCGAGCCCGATGAGGAAAAAGAAAATCGCCATTAATCCATCGTTAATCCACTTTAATATGGGTTTTGATAGTTCGAACCCAGGTATACTGAAAGTGATGTCGTTTTGCCAGAAATTTAAAAAAGATTCACTAATCGCACTGTTGGCTAAAATTAATGCCGCAACGGTTGCAGTAAATAAAATAATACTGCTCGATGTTTCGAGTTTTATAAAGTTGTTAATTGGTTCTTTGATAAATTTCATAAAAGAATGTTTTTCTGAAAAACAGTAGGAGTAGTTTTTTGTTTAGCTAAGTTCCTCAAATTTAGGAATAAAAAATTTAGAAGAACTATTGACTTTTATAAATTTTTGGTTTAATTTAGCGATATCAAAATAATATCATAATGCTTAAATATTAATGTCATGGAAAAACAGTATTCAGGAAAGTCAGGTTACATATTTTTGGTTTTAGAATTTATTCTATTAGTTGCAATCGTTTTTGGTTTTATGCGTGGAATGATTATTCCGGCTGTACTTTTAATTCCCGTGTTTATTTTAATTGCAATTGGATTTACGGTTGTTGATCCAAACCAAAGTTGTGTGATGGTTTTGTTCGGCGCCTATAAAGGAACGATCAAAGCAAACGGTTTTTATTGGGTAAATCCGTTTTTTGCCCGTAAAAAAATCTCGTTACGTGCCCGTAATTTCGACAGCGAAACCATTAAGGTAAACGATAAACTCGGAAATCCGATTATGATTGGATTGGTGCTGGTATGGAGAGTTGATGAGACCTACAAAGCCGCTTTTGGTGTCGACGAATACGAACATTTTGTTGTAGTACAAAGTGAAGCAGCCTTGCGTAAACTGGCAGGATTATATGCTTACGACAATATTGAAGATGAGTCGGCAAAAGTAACTTTACGCGACGGAACCGAAGAAGTAAACGACGAGTTGGAACGCGAAATTATCGAGCGGCTCGACATTGCAGGAATCGAAGTCATTGAGGCTCGGATCAATCACATTGCGTATGCACAGGAAATTGCACAGGCGATGTTAAAACGTCAGCAGGCAACCGCAATTGTAGCAGCCAGATTTAAAATTGTGGAAGGTGCTGTTAGTATGGTGGAAATGGCGCTTGATCAACTCAATGAAAAGAAAATTGTTGAACTGGATGATGATAAAAAGGCTACAATGGTTAGCAATTTAATGGTTGTACTTTGCGGCGATAAAGATGCCACACCGATCGTAAATACAGGATCGATTTATTAAAAGAAAAATGGAAAAGCTTCTCTTTAAAGAAGAACAGCGTTTTACGCAGTGGTGGCTTTGGCTGATATTGATATCTTCCTTGCTCGCACTGGTAATTCCTATTGGCAGCCAACTTTCGACAGAATCGTGGACTACAAGTTCAGAGGAATTCTTACGGCTGGTTCTTTATGGAGGAGTAGCCGGGTTATTTATTATTGCGGTATTGATTGTATTGGTTTTAAGCCGGTTAAAAACAAAAATAACGAACGACGGAATCACTATCACCTATCTTCCACTCAAACGAAAACCATACCACATAAAAGTTCAGGAAATTGAACGATATGAAATTCGAAAGTACAGAGCCAAGCAAGAATACGGTGGGTATGGATTTCGTCGTAGACGAAAATCTGGTCTGGCATATATTATTTCGGGTAACATTGGCTTGCAGCTTTATTTAAAAAACGGAAAAAAAATATTGATCGGAACACAAAAGAAGCAAGCTTTTGAATTTGCTATGAATAAAATAATGGGGGGGGATAAAAAGCTTCCAGCAAGCGAAAATTGTAATCAACAGGTGCCAGGAGGATTTGGAAGCAAAGCAAAAAAGATTCTGATTATTCTCGCAATTGAAATAGTGGTAGTTATTCTGATATTTGGAATAATGCAGCTATTTAAGTGAAAAGTTAGAAAAGAAGGGAGTGAAGATGGCGAAGAAAAAAACATTTGTGTTACGAATAAATCCGGAAGAAATGGCATCGGTTGAAAAATGGGCGGCCGACGATTTCAGGAGCATTAACGGGCAACTGGAATGGATTATTCATAATGCACTAAAAAATGCAAAGAGATTAAAAAAAAATAGCGAAACGTAATTTTACCGGATTTTCCAAACCAATAGTAAAAGCGTTGGAATGTGAATACCCAATATTTTAAAATTTAAACGATGAACAAAAAAACTTACAGTTGTGCAAAGTGTGGAAATTGGAAAGCCGATATTGACGAAATCAGAACAACCGGATCGGGTTTTACGAAACTATTTAACATTCAAAACAGAAGATTTACTGCAGTAATTTGCACGCAATGCGGATTTACCGAATTTTACAGCGGACATAAATCGAGTGGAGTTAGCAACATCCTCGATTTCTTAACCAACTAAGGAATACGCAACATTTGTTTTTACTTTGATTTATTTTTTCATTCTTGAAAATTATACAAAGAATTGAATAGCATCAGAAAGACCCTGACTTTCATTTTGCTGGGTATTTTTTTGCTTTATGTTTCGGGTATATCGAAAACCATTTTATCGATAAAAAATTGATTGGCAAGCAGAATCCCGAATTCCCTTTAACTTTACTTTAAATCGGTTGGAGAAAAAAATCTTCAAGCGGTAAAGAGCGTAAAATGAACTATTTTTGATTAGCAAAAAAAAAGAAATCAATAAAATAGTTATCAGATGAACATTAGCGCATTACAAAAAGAGCGGGCAAAATATCAGCCCAAAGTACCAAAGTCCTTGGTTGGAGCAGTAAAACTGATTGTTGGTGAAAAAACTGAATCGGTGGGCGACACCAAAGAAATTGAGGAATTGTTTCCAAATACTTATGGAATGCCTATCATTTCTTTCGAAGAGGGAGAAGTTAAAAAAGACAGACCGGCAATTAATGTAGGAGTTATTCTTTCAGGTGGTCAGGCTCCAGGAGGGCACAACGTAATTTCCGGTATTTTCGACGGCATCAAAAAAATTCATCCCGATAGCCGATTGTTCGGATTTTTGGGCGGACCCGGTGGATTGGTCGATCATAAATATATCGAGTTAACCGCCGATATTATCGATGAATACCGAAATACAGGTGGTTTCGATATTATTGGTTCAGGACGTACAAAACTGGAAGAAGAAGCGCAGTTCGATAAAGGTTTGGAAATCGCAAAAGACCTCGACTTAAATGCCTTGGTAGTTATTGGCGGCGACGATTCGAATACAAATGCGTGTGTTTTAGCCGAATATTATGCAAAAACAAATGCCGGTGTTCAAGTAATTGGATGTCCGAAAACGATAGATGGCGATTTAAAAAACGAAATGATTGAAACATCATTTGGTTTCGACACTGCAACAAAAGTTTATTCCGAGTTAATCGGAAACATTCAGCGAGATGCTAATTCGGCAAAAAAATACTGGCACTTTATTAAATTAATGGGGCGATCGGCGTCGCACATCGGTTTGGAGTGTGCATTAAAAACACAACCAAATATTACTTTAATTTCTGAAGAAGTTGCTGAAAAGAAACAGACTTTGGGCGATGTAGTTGAATACATTGCAGGCATCGTTAAAAAACGTTCTGAAAATGGCGACAATTTTGGCGTGGCCTTAATTCCTGAAGGATTGATTGAATTTATTCCTGAAATGAAAACGCTGATCGCAGAATTAAACGATTTATTGGCCGAAGGTTCGTTAAACGAAAAAGAATTCAAGCATTTGAAAAAAAGTCACCGTTTGGCGTGGGTGGCAGAACACATCACTCCCGAGTCGGCGAAAGTATTTAAATCGCTTCCAACAGGTATCGCAACGCAGTTAACTTTAGATCGAGATCCACATGGAAACGTTCAGGTTTCATTAATCGAAACGGAAAAATTGTTGGGCGAAATGGTGAAAAGCAAATTAGAAGACTGGAAAAAGGAAGGAACTTTCCTCGGAAGTTTTGGTACTCAGTATCACTTTTTTGGATACGAAGGTCGTTGTGCAGCACCATCAAATTTCGATGCCGACTATTGTTATTCGTTGGGTTACACTGCATCGGTATTAATTTCCGACGGTAAAACAGGTTACATGTCATCGGTGAGGAATTTAACGGCTCCGGCAGCAGAATGGATTGCAGGTGGCGTTCCGATTACAATGATGATGAACATGGAAAAACGTCATGGTCACATGAAACCGGTAATTCAAAAAGCATTGGTTGAATTGGATGGCGCGCCGTTTAAATATTTTGTGTCGAAAAGAGGAGAGTGGGCCTACAGTACCAACTTTATTTATCCGGGACCGATTCAGTATTTTGGACCAACCGAAGTTTGCGATCCAACTACCGAAACTTTAAAATTAGAACAAGCTTAATTGTTCAATTCAAATAATTGTAAAAACCTTTCTGATTTTTCAGGAAGGTTTTTTTATGATTTCCAGCAAACAAAACGTACCGAAAGTGCAAAATCATCAGGATCAAATTGTGTCGCCCATAAAATCGAATTAGAGATTTCATGGATTACATCATATATCCGGTGGACAAATATTTTAAAGGAAAAATCATTACATTATTTTTTAAAAGAAATTAGTACCAATTGTTTCTGGCTTCGCTGCGACTTCCTTTTTTCTACAGCAAAAAAAAGGAAGCAAAAATGCCGTCGCTGACGATAAAAAGCTAAAAATAAATTCCGCTCACTAAAATCAACAAACTCCTCCTTTTAGACCTTCGTTCCTCAGGTCTAACGAGTGTCAAACAGCTTTGATTTTTCAACGTTCTCTACATTCATTTTCTAAACGCTTTTTCCCGAAGGCGAACTGTTGCGAACGAAAATTGCAAAACTTAGTACAGTCGTAAGTCGTGTATGGCCTCTTTTTTAATTCCGCAGTTGGAAACTGCGGAACCCGGGTTATTGAATCTTTTTGAGTAACCAAGCCATGTTTTCGCCTAGTGTTTTCATGGTTTGCATGCCTTCGGCGTCGTTTAAAACATCGCCTGGTTCGCGACCAATAGCAAAGTTCCAGTAACTCGAACCCGGAACGATCATTTGATTAATCAGGAAAAGATTATTTAGACTTTCGAAAGCATGC
>JBNKOT010000026.1:0-5659 GCA_050294855.1 Draconibacterium sp.
CGTTGATGATGTTCGATAAATTTTCGCCCGAATTGATAATTATTTCAGTTAATTCTCTTTGTTTATTGGTGAGTTTTGTTTGTTCCAGTACCTTCGAAATACCAATAATTCCGTTTAGCGGTGTTCGAATTTCGTGGGTCATATTCGCCAGAAACATGGCTTTTGCTTTGGTTGCATCCTCAGCTTTTCCTTTTTGAATTTCGAGCTCTTTATTATTCTCCTCCACATGTTTGATCATTGCACTGAGTTTCTTTCTCTGATAATGCAGATCAAGAAAAATTTTCACCTTTCCGAGAAGGATTTCCGGAATGATTGGTTTTGGGATAAAATCGACTGCTCCTGTTTCAATTCCTTTAATTATGTGTAGATCGCTTTGGTGGATTGCCGAAACAAAAATTACCGGCAGATATTTTGTTTTCACCCTTTTGCGCATCAACGACAATGTTTCGTATCCATCCATTCCAGGCATTTGAACATCGAGAATTGCCAGTGCAAATTCTTCCGTCATTGTTTTTCTCAGTGCTTCCATTCCCGAAGTGGCTTTCACTATTGTTACACAAAAATCGCTAAGAATCATTTCGAGGCTGATCAAATTTTCCTCCAAATCATCAACGATTAGTATTTTTGTATTTTCCATCCTATTTAGATAACCAGATTTTTAATAGTTCGAATAATTTATCCACATCCAGGGGTTTCGAAATGTAATCGTTTGCGCCACAATCGATTGCTTTTTGGTAATCTTCCTTCATTGCCTTTGCTGTGAGTGTGATAATCGGTACATTTTGTATTTCATGTGTCTTTCTGATAATTTTCATTGCATTGTAACCATCCATAACGGGCATCATTATGTCCATTAAAACCAGATCGATATTCGAATTGCTTTTTAAAATATCGATTGCCACTTGCCCGTTTTCCGCTTCCAATACTTCAATTTCTTTTTCTTCCAGAATTTGGGCAAGTGCAAAAACATTTCGAATGTCATCGTCTACCAGCAGAACTTTTTTCCCTTTATAACTACTATTACTTTGGTATTTATTCGAGGCAACCGGTGGTTCTTTTGGTAGAGAACTTGAAATCTGGTGAAGAAACAAAGAAACTTCCTCTAGCAATCGTTCGTCCGATTTTACTCCTTTTATTACAATCGATTCGGAGTACTTATTGATTTCACGAATTTCGGCCTGAGATAAATCCCGCGCAGTATGTATTATAACATTTGGAGCCGGAATATTATTTTTCTTCAGTTTTTTTAGTAATTCCAAACCCGAAAAGTCGGGGAGACCCAGATCCAGAATAATACAATCAAAGGTTTTGGCAGAAATCATATCGAATGCCTGTTGCCCTGTAACCGCATCGTGAATAATGATATTTTTGTTCCGAAATAATAAATGCAATGCCTGTTGAATTGCAAGGTCGTCTTCAACAATAAGCACCTGGTTATATTCAGTGTTGATTTTGTTTTCAAGGTTGTTTGTCAGCTTTTCAATTCCTTTGGATAAAGGTGTTAAAATGTCTTCGAAACTATCGAGTGTGTCATCCTCAATTCGTGATACATGGTGTATCGGAAGTTGGCTCGTACTTGAGTTGGTTTGAAGCTTATTGTATTCTGCCGCAGCATTTAAAGCAGCCGAAATAATGATTGCTTTTGGTGTATATTTTTCAGCCAGCGAAATTCCGTCGTCGATACTTTTAGCCACAACTGCACTAAAATTATGCTCGCGGCACTGTGCCAGAAATTCAATTGCTTTTTCTTTTTCAGGATGAATGATTAACACCAGATTTTGCATTTTTTCATTATGTCGGTCGTCGGGAATAAACAGCGGAATTTCTTTTGGCTTTGACGCTTTTTTTCTATCCTTTATTTTCGAAGCATTTTGCTTTTTTACTAGCGGTTCTGCTATTTTTTCTTCCCCTTTTACTGTTACAGTTGTTTCTTCTTTAGCGTGACCTTCACCCACTAAACTTTTATCGGTCGGAATAATAAGGTAAAAAACAGAGCCAACATTTTCGGTGCTTTCAACCTGAATTTCTCCACCTAAAATCCGAATGAGTTCTTTCGAAATCGAAAGTCCAAGCCCGGTTCCTCCAAAATTGCGAGAGATGCTTCCATCGGCTTGCTGGAAAGCTTCAAAAATGGCATTTAATTTATCTTTTGGAATACCAACTCCGGTATCGGTTACAGAAATTAGGCACGAATTTTTAGCGTTTAATTCCGGGTTGGTAAATTTAAAATCAGCGTCCGGAATTTGCAAGTTAATTTCGATGCCCCCACTTGTGGTAAATTTAAAGGCGTTGGAGAGAATATTTTTAATGATTTGAAGCAGACGCTGTTTGTCGGAGTACAGAATTTTTGGAAAATCTTTACTCTGATTCAAGGTTAATTTCAGGTTTTTATTTTCGGCCACGGGTTTAAATCCGTGATCAATTGCGGTAGTGATTTCGTCGGTCGCAAAATCGTTAAAATTGAAGGTCATTTTTCCGGCTTCAATTTTCGAAAGGTCGAGAATTTCGTTGATGAGTTCGAGCAGATCGTTACCACTTTTGTAAATTATATTGGCCGATTTTACCTGACTTGCATTCAGATTACCTTCTTTATTATTGCCTAACAGTTTCGACAGAATTAACATGCTATTTAAAGGCGTGCGCAATTCGTGCGACATGTTGGCCAAAAATTCTGATTTGTACTGACTCGCAAGTTGAAGTTCGTTTGCTTTTTGCTCCAAATTGAGCTGTGCTTTTCTCAGAATATCGTTTTTCTGCGAAATCGCTTTTTTTTGCAATTCCAGCTGATTGGTTTTAAATTCCAGCTCTTCGTTAGTTACCCGCAGTTCTTCTTGCTGAACTTGCATACTTCGTTCACTTTCTTTTAAAATTTTGGTCTGTTCTTCGAGCTCTTCATTGGCCACTCTCAATTCTTCTTCCTGCGATTTTAGTTCTTCATTTGCGGTCTGCAATTCTTCTTGCTGAAGATTTAAATCGTTGTATGCAACCGTTAATTCATCTTGTTTTTGCTGTAATTTTTTGTTTTGCTTTTTAATTTCAACTTCCAACTCTTTAATTTTGGTGATATCTCTCGATATTCCAAAGGTTCCAATAACTTCTCCTTTTTCGTTGAAATAGGGCATTTTTGTTGATAATACATATACATCAACACCGTCCTTCGAAGATTCTTTTTCGATGTATCCAACAATTGGTTTTTTTGTTTTTATTATCGTTTGTTCATCTTCGAAAGCTTTTCTAGCATGTTCCGGATTTTGAAAATCAAAATCAGTTTTACCATATATTTCTTCAGGCGATTTAGCGTTGAATTTATTGAGCAGATAATTGCTTACTTTAACAAACTTGCTTTCGATGTCTTTGAAATAAATGGCATCTGGCAGATTTTGAAGCAATGAATCCATCAATATTTTTTCTCGCTCAAGTTCCGATTGTGTTTTTTGTAATTTATTAATTGAATTTTCTAATTCATTCTGATTTGAAACTAAGCGGTCATTTTGAGTGCTGACTTCAACTTCCAGTTTTTTAATATCTGTAACGTTTTTAGAAATACCAAATGTACCCAGGCATTTCCCTGTTTCATCGTATATGGGCAGTTTTGTAATCGAAGACCATACCGGATTATTGTTTTTGTCGACGCCTTCTCTAATTTCATCAATAAATCCTTCCGCTTTTTCAATAATTTGCATCTCTTCATCGAAATACCTTTGGGCTTCTTTTGGTGGATGAAAATCAAAATCCGATTTACCAATAATTTTTTCTGCAGAATCCACTTCGAATAGTTTAACCACCGACTCACTGACTCTGAGAAATTTACCGTCCATATCTTTAAAATGGATATAATCGGGAATGGTTTTTAACATGGAATCGAGCAAAGCTTTTTCCTGAACAAGTTTTTCTTGTATACGTTTATTTTCTTCCAGATTTTTACTGAGTTCTTCTTCTCTTTTTTGAAGAATTTCGGCCTGCTTAAGCGATTCGTCAAGCAATTCTTTTGTTCTGAACCGCGCTACCGAAGCATTTAAATTGATCGAAATCCGATCCGATGCAATTCTTAAAAACTCAAGCTTTTGTTCGCTGAAAGCAGTTAAAGGTGCAAATTCCAAAACAGCCTGAATTCGCTTGTCGTAGTTTAACGGTAAAAAGTAGCTCTTCTCGGGAAACATTTCGCCGGTAGCACTAAAAACTTTATGATACTTATCTTTTGTATCTATAATTTGCAGGGTTTTATGCAGAGCTGCTTTTCCTATAAGACCTTCTCCTGGTAATATTGTCTTTTTTAACTTTTCTTCAACCAGACCGATCGAACCGGTTAATTCCAAATGCTCGAGCATCTCGTCGAAAACGTAAACAGCTCCGATTTCGAAATCCAGATACTGGCTTAAATAAGTAATGATTTCTTTTGATAAAACACGAACCGAAGCATTCCCATTCATTCGATTGTCGAGTTCGTTTATTCCTTTTTGTATCCAACTTTCGTATTCCGAACTTTCTTTGATGTTTTTCAGTTTTAATGCCATTGTATTCAATGCCATCGCGAGTTCGTCTTGTTCCGACTTTGGCTCCAGTTTGGTGCTGTAATCGCCGGTTGCTATTTTTTTTGAATACGAAACAATGTCCTGAAATCCGACCTGAATTTTTAAAAAGGCGTTCGATAATTCTCCGATTTCGTTTTTCGTGTCGATTTCAACCGTAGAATTCAGGCTCCCAACTGCTATTTTTTTGAAATTATCTGAAAGTTTATTGATTGGATCTGAAATCGATTTTGAGATTCTACTTGCTATCAAAGTGGTAATTAATCCTAAAACGATCACCAAAAATATAAGAAGTAGAACCATTGCTTTGGTGACATAATTAACCAACAAATAAATATGCGTACCAAATTCTTCAGTAATTTTGTGTAGTTGATCGAAGCCAGCCTGAATGGCCTGTAATTTCTCTTCTGACCTTTCTATCTCGTACGATTTAATTAACGAAACAATGTTAACTCCAATCAGGTTACTTTCGTGCGCAATTTTCTGAATCGCATAAAACCGTTTTGCCTGATATTTAAGGATAAGTTTTAATTGCTTGGTTATTAGAGTGGTAATTTTGTAATCGGCATTCGATTCTTGTTTAAAGATGGCATGAAAATGATCTAACCATTCTTGTTCCGACATGGTTTGCATTAAACTGTCGGAATGGGCAAAAGCAAAACTAAGATTATTAGTGTAACCCAGGTAAGCATAAGCTTTATCTAGATTTTTAGGATTGCCTGAAATCTGATATTTATAAAATTCGGTAATACCGGCATCAAAAGATTCAATAAAAATCCGCTCTTCGTTGATCAGAATCGTTAATGTTTTACTGGCTTTAAACAGAAAGTTTGTGGCAAATGCCATTAATATCAGGAACACAATAAAAATGCCGGTAAGCAAGGATAGTTTAGATCTAACTTTAAAATCAGAAAACCAATTATAGATTCTGCCCATAGTTCAAATTTATTTTTTAGTCTTGTGAAAGTGCAAATTATAAAAAATAACAATCAGTAGTTACCTAAATTAAAATATACTTCATACAATGGATATTAAAGGGTACGGTAATAAGGGTTTAAATATAAAAAATGTGTAATAAAAAACTACTTTATCTTTCAATTATAAATCAACAATATTCTACCAATCTGTTT